>JAJYBQ010000005.1 GCA_021778935.1 Pseudomonadota bacterium
CGCGGCTTTTCTGGGTGCCGCGCGGCGGCACCCCCGAAGCGGGCGGATACGTCGCGTATCCGTTCGAGGATCTCCTGGGCATCGTCGCGCTCGAGAGCCGCCGCAGCGGTTGCATGGTCATCGGCGAGGATCTGGGCACGGTGCCGGACGAGGTGCGGGAAGGCATGGCGCGCAAAGGCGTGCTGTCGTATCGGGTGTTGTACTTCTCGCGGCGCCATACTGATGGCTATGGCGACATCTACGTTCCGCCGAATGAGTTTCCCGCCGACGCACTGGTGACCGCGACCACCCATGACCTTGCGACCTTGGCGGGGTTCTGGGAGGGCATCGATCTGGACATCCGCGCACGCCTGGACCTCTTTCCGAGCGACGCAATGCGCGAGCGGATGTTTGCCGCGCGCAAGGACGATCGGGTGCAGTTGTTGTGGGCGCTGCAGCGCGAAGGACTGTTGCCCGAGGGCGCGTCGCCCGAGCCGTTCGCACCGGAACAAATGACGCCGGAGCTGGCGATGGCGATCCAGGAGTATCTCGCCCGCGCACCGGCGCACATGCAGGTCGTGCAGGCCGAAGACGCGCTGGGATGCCGCGAACAGGCGAACCTTCCCGGCACCGTCGACGAGGTGCCGAACTGGCGGCGCAAGCTGCCGGTCGATCTCGAGGATTGGGATGGGGATGCGCGGTTTACCGAGTTGGCGAGGCGGCTGACGGCGGCGCGGTCAGCATATGTCGTGCTTTGAATGCCACGGTGTTTGCCACGAGATCCGGTTGCCGTTCCGTCGCTACGTGACGCGCTTCATCGTCCCGCCGTGCTCGGCCTTGCCGTCGCCATGGAGGAAGGGGATCGAAAGCTGTTCCGGCACCGGCAGGTGCAGCAGTTCGTAGAGACGCGCGAGTTTGGCGCGGAACATGGCCTCGAACGATGCCACCGAGGGCGCCGGGTTGTTGTCGCCCAGCCACCAGAACCAGTCCGAACTCTCGCAGTCCGAGAGCTGCGCCGTCGCCATCCGGCGCTGCGCCGCATCGAGCCGCTTGCTGACCATGACCCGGTCGAAGCAGACCTTGGCTTCGCAGAGCAGATCCCATGCGGTGTTCTTGTCGCGCGCACCGATCCATGTCGAGAGATTGCCGTATACCCAACTGCCCGCGACCAGTGCGCGCAGGCTGCCGATCGCATCCGGTGGGGCATCCGGCCGGTGCCGCTCGGCCACCGCCTCACTACAGGTGAGAAGGCGGATCCGGGGATGCGCCGCCAGCCCCGCGTAGATGCCGGAAAGGAAGTAGAACCCGTTGTACGGGTAGTACTCCCAGGCGTTTTCGCCGTCGAGCATCACGCAGACGCAGGGGCGGGCACCACGTTTTCCCGCCCCCGTGCCATGGGCGTCGCGGTCGGCGATCGCGGCGACTTCGCGCACGAAGTGTTCCGAGGCGTCGCGCCCATGCCACCGCGCGTATTCGAAGCCGATGAGATCGGAGAGCCGGTCGTCGCGAAAGAACAGGGTCAGGCTGTTCGCATGCCCGGCGCCCTTGGGCGCGCCCGGATCGGCGAGCGGTCCCAGCTGGAATGGCCGGTGGTGCAGCGCGGCAAGGGCTGCATCCGACGCGCCCGATGCCCGCAGGCTGTTGCGCAATACCGCTTCGCTGCTCGCTGCCCACTGGAATCCGTGCGCCGCGACCAGCGCCGCAAAGGGAGTCGATAGTGCGCCCTCGGCCGGCCACATGCCGCTCGGCGCGCGGCCGAAACGCCGTTGGTGATCGACCTGCGCCATCTCGATGTGGGCATTGACGCGGCCGCGGCCGCCCGGATAGCGCTCGGCATGCGGCAAGGTGATGTCGGGCAGTGCCTCCTTTGCACACCGGAAATCGATCATCAGCGGCGCGAGCGGGTGACCGTGCGGGGTGGTCGAGATTTCGATCTGGCCGCGCTCTTCCAGGCGTCGGTAGCGGGGGATGATGTCGCGGATGGTTTCCGCGACGACCTGCAGCAGTGCCGCGCGGTCGTCCATCGTGAACTGCCCGCCCTTGGCCAGCAATTGCGCCACGACCTGGGAATCGCGCCGCAGGCCCTCGCCGGTCCAGGCGAGGTGGTACCAGGTGACGAGTTCGTAGAGGTACTGGTCGGATAGGTACCGGGTCGCGTCGCCGCCTTCCTCATCGAGGCAGTGGAATATCTCGTTCAGACGCTGGTACGCGGGAAACGGCTCGATCAGATGCGCGCGGTTGGCGCGGAAACATTGCCCGAGCGCATGCGCGTGTTCCGCGCGCGAGAGCGGGGTGCGATCGCTCCGGGCCAGCAGGCGCAATAGCGGATCGCGCAAGGTGCCGGTGGCGAACTGGTCGCAGTAATCGTCGATCTGATCGAGCAGGACCGGAACGAAGTTGACCACCGCGCGCATCGCGGGGTTCCGTTCCAGGTGCCATGCCATGTCCGAATAGTCTTTGAGCACATGCAGATACACCCAGGGGAGGCGGAATTCGCCCCCGACCTGCTCCCGATAGTCGGGCTGGTGCATGTGCCAGAGCAGGATGAAGTCGACGCCCGGATCGGGCGATGCCGGATCACCTCCGGCGGGTCGGGGATCGGGAGGAAGCACGCCGGTTCCTTCGTATTCAGTCATTCACGACGGATGGACCCCCCAGCATCTCCGGGACGACGAGCGTGATGCCATTGCTCGTGACTTCGAAACGCTCGCGGTCCTCCTCGGGATTCACGCCGACCTGCAATCCATCCGGAAGGCGGCATCCGCGCTCGACGATGGCGCGCTTGAGCACGACGTTGCGGCCGATTTCGACGTCCGGAAGCACGACCGAATCCTCCACGTGGGCATAACTGTGGACGTGGACATTGGAAAACAGCAAGGACCGTTTGACGGTCGAGCCGCTCATGATGCAGCCCCCCGACACCAGCGAATCGATGGCGGCGCCGCGCCGGCCTTCGTCGTCGAACACGAATTTTGCCGGCGGAAGCTGCTCCTGGTAGGTCCAGATGGGCCAGTTCCGGTCATACAGGTTGAGGTCGGGCGTCACCCGGGTCAGCTCCATGTTGGCTTCCCAGTACGCGTCCAGGGTCCCGACATCGCGCCAGTAGGGCCGCCCGTCGTTCATGTTCACGCAACTGTCCGAGAACCGGTGCGCCTGCACGCGGTATCCGCGTTCCAGGATGTGCGGGATGATGTCCTTGCCGAAGTCGTGGGACGAATGGCGGTCCATGCTATCCCGGGTGAGCTGTTCATAGAGGAATTCGGCATTGAACACGTAAATGCCCATGCTGGCGAGGGCCGTCCCGGGCCGTCCCGGAATGCATGCCGGATTCTCGGGCTTCTCATGGAACGCCGTGACGCGCATTTCGTCGTCGACGGCCATCACGCCGAAGGCCCGGGCTTCTTCGACCGGGACTTCGACACACGCGACGGTGATGTCGGCACACTTGGCGACGTGGTCGTGCATCAGCCGGTTGTAGTCCATCTTGTACACGTGGTCGGCCGCCAGGATGAGGACGAGTTCCGGCGCATGCTCGCGCAGCAGCGAAAGGTTCTGGTATACCGCGTCGGCCGTACCCTTGTACCAATCGCTGCTGATGTTCTGCTGTGCCGGCAGCAGTTCGACGAATTCATGGAACCGTCCGTCGAGGAACGACCAGCCGCGTTGCACATGGCGGATCAGGCTCTGGGCCTTGTATTGCGTGCATACGCCGATCCGGCGGATTCCCGAGTTGACGCAATTCGACAGGGGAAAGTCGATGATGCGGAACTTGCCGGCGAAGGGTACCGCGGGCTTGGCGCGCCAGTCGGTCAGGCGGCCAAGGCGCGAGCCGCGCCCGCCGGCGAGGATCATCGCCATCGTGGTTCGGGAAAGCCGTACGCCGGTCGGCGGCTCGATGTCAAACGCAGTCTGTCCTTGCCCTGCGTTGTCCGGAAATCCTGCGGTGTCCGTCACAGTGTTTCTCCTTCGGGATCTCGGTGTCCCGGTTGGCTGTTATCCTAACCGGAAAGTGGGTTCGATAGCGGGACAATCGCGGTCTCCTGGAAACGAATGACGGCCATGTCAACGAGATTTCATCCGAGGGTCCTGTTCGTCGCGTCCGAAATCGCGCCATGGGTCAAGACCGGGGGGCTCGCCGACGTCGCCGGAGCGCTGCCGCACGCATTGCGCGAGCTCGGCGTCGACGTGCGCATGCTGGTGCCGGCATATCCCGCGCTCGTCGGCGCGCTGGCCGTCGCGCCGGAGGTCGTCGCCGAACTGCCTGCGCTGGGTGCGCTGCCGCCGTCGCGCTTGCTGTGGGTGCCCGCCGGTGCCGGCCCCGACGGAGCGAGGTGCCCGCCGATGCTGCTCCTCGACTGCCCGGCGCTCTATGCGCGTCCCGGAAACCCGTACCTTGGTACCGACGGCAAGGACTGGCCCGACAACGACCTGCGGTTTGGCCTGCTGTCGCGGGTCGCGGCGCTGTTGGGGAGCGACGCGAGCCCGCTCGCGTCGTCCGCATCGTCACCCTGGCGTCCGGACGTGATCCATTGCAACGACTGGCAATCGGCGCTTGCGCCGGTGTACCTGACGCAGCAGCGCGGGGCGCATGCTGCGAGCGTGATGACGGTGCACAACCTTGCCTATCAAGGCTTGTTTCCGATGGCGCGGGCCGAGGCGCTGGCGCTGGAGCCGGAGAGCGTTTCGATCGACCGCGCGGAATTTTACGGGCAGATTTCGTTTCTGAAAGGCGGCCTTGCCTGTGCGACTGCCATCACCACGGTGAGTCCGACATACGCCGAGGAAATCCGCAGCGAGGCACTGGGGTTCGGTCTGCAGGGCCTGCTGGCGATGCGAGCGGCGGTGCTTCATGGAATTTTGAACGGGATCGATACGGCGTACTGGGATCCGGCGGCGGACCCGTATCTGGCGCGGCGCTACGATGCCGACACGGCGGACGCGGGCAAGGCGGCGAACAAGCGTGCGTTGCAAGCGGAATTCGGGCTGCCGATCGATGAGACGGTGCCGGTGCTCGGGACGGTCGGACGCGTCGTTGCGCAGAAGGGATTCGATCTGATCGTCGAAGCAGCCGAGGCGATCCTGGCGACCGGGGCGCAGATCGTGCTGCAGGGTACGGGGGACGCTGCGATCGAAGGACAGTTGCAGGCGCTTGCGCAGCGGTATCCGGACCGTGTCGGCGTGCGCATCGCGTTCGACGAGCGCATCGCGCATTGGATCGAGGCAGGTTCGGACCTGTTCCTCATGCCATCGCGCTTCGAGCCCTGCGGCATGAATCAGATGTACAGCCAGCGCTATGGCACGTTGCCGATCGTTTGCCGAACCGGTGGCCTGGCGGATTCGGTAACCGATTGCACGCCCGAAACCCTGGCCGACGGCAGCGCGACCGGGTTCGTGTTCCATCCGGCGTCGGTGAGCGCCCTCGTGGGCGCGGTCGAGCGGGCGGTCGCGCTGTACCGCAATCCCGAGGCATGGCGGGCGATGCAGCGCGCCGCAATGGCGCGCGACTTCAGTTGGACGGCGAGCGCCGAGCGTTATGTCGCGGTGTATCGCGCGGCGGCCGGATCACGGCTGCCGTGATCCGGGGGTATCGGCCGGGCGACTCCAATCGCCGCCGAGGGCCGCGATGAGCGCGACCGATGCGGCAAGACGCCGGCCGCGGATATTGAGGGCCGCGGCCCGGTCTGCGAGCATGGTCGTCCGGGCGGAAATCACGTTGAGGTAGCCCGTTGTGCCGCCGCGGTACTGATTGGCGGTCATTCGCACCGTATCCTCGGCATCGTCCACCGCGGCATTTTCCATGATGGATTCCTGCTGGAGCACGCGCAGCGCGACGAGTGCATCTTCGACGTTCTGCAGGGCCGTCAACACCGTCTGGCGGTAGGTCGCGACGGCAGCATCGTAGCCGGCGATGGCCTGCTGTTTGAGCGCGTTCCGGGCGCCGCCGTCGAAGATCGTTTGGGCCAGATACGGCCCGAGCGCCCAGAACCGGCCCGGAATCGCGAAAAGAGGCATGCTGTTGGCGGCGCGGTATCCTCCCCGGGCCGACAGGGTCACGGTGGGGAAAAACGCCGACTGTGCGACGCCGATCTGCGCATTGGCTGCGGCCGCAAGCCGCTCCGCGCTTGCCACGTCCGGGCGCCGTTGCAGCAACGATGCGGGAATCTCCGGGGGAATTCGGGGCGGAGCCGGGATCGTTCCGCGCGGGGCGATGGCAAACAGGGCGGGCGCATTTCCGGTCAGCACGGCGATCGCATGCTCCAGTTGTGCACGCTGGATGCCGATGTCGATGGCCTGGGTGCTGGCTTCTGCGAGCTGGGCTTGCGCCTGGGCGACGTCGGTGCGCGCGGCAACTCCCCCACGGTAACGGTTGCGGACGATTGCCAGGGCGCGTTGGTCGGCCCGGACGGACTCATCGAGCAGGCGCCGCTGCTGGTCGGCAATCCGCAGGGCAAAGTAGTCCGTTGCCAGGGTTGCCTGGAGACTCAGCATGGCGGCGCCCAAGGTGTCGGCGCTCGACGCGGCATTGGCCCGGGCTTCTTCGATGCTGCGTCGGATCGCGCCCCAGAGGTCCGGCACCCACGATGCGGATATGGAAGCAGAACGGTACGTCCTCGGCGGCAGCGGAACGCCTACTGCCGGGTTGGTGAGGCGCTGTTCGTAGGCGCGCAGCGAAACGACCGGAAACAGCGATGCGACATTCTGGTCGACGACGGCGAGCGCCTGTCGGTAATGGGCATCCGCCGCAATGATGCCCGGATTTGCACGGATCGCTTGCGCCTCCAGGCGATCGAGGTCGGGATCGTGAAACAATTGCCACCATGGACCCCGCTGGGCCCGATCTGCCGGCCGCGCGGGAATCCAGCCTGGCGGCGCTTCCTTGTAGGCCTTCGGCACCGCGACCGCAGGCCGCACGTAATCGGGGCCGACGGTGCATGCGGATGCGAGCAGGCCGGTCGACAGAAGGATGGTGGAAGAAAGAAGTCGTCTCATCGTTTGTTGCCTTGCGCCCATGAATTGGTCACGCATCTGCAATCGGATCGGGTTTCAAAGGCTCGGGGGGTGGATTCCGCAGCCGTAATAGGCGAATCCGCAACCGGTCCAGGGTCAGATACACCACGGGGGTGGTGTACAGGGTGAGAATCTGACTGAAGAGCAGCCCGCCGACGATTGCAACCCCGAGGGGCCGCCGAAATTCCGCCCCGTCGCCGACCCCGAGCGCGAGCGGCATGGCGCCGAACATTGCGGCGGCGGTCGTCATCATGATCGGGCGCAGCCGGTGCAGGCATGCGCGCCGGATTGCCTCCCGAGGGTCGAGTCGGCTACGGCGCTCGAGATCGATCGCGACATCGATCATCATGATGGCGTTTTTCATGACGATGCCGATCAGCAGGATCACGCCGATGAATGCGATGACGGTCATGGGAATCCGGAACAGCGTCATCGTCAGCATCGCGCCGATGGTTGCCGAGGGGAGTGTCGACAGGATGGTGAGCGGATGGGTCAGGCTCTCATAGAGGATCCCGAGCACGATATACACCGCAATCAGGGCCACCAGGACGAGCAGAGGCTCCGCAGCGAGCGACCTCCGGAATAGCTTCGCGGTTCCCTGAAACCCGCCTTGAATCGTGTCCGGAACGCCGATACGGGCCATGGCCCGATCGATCGCGGCGGCGGCCGTTCCGAGGGAAATGCCCGGCGCCAGATCGAAGGATATGGTCGTCGCCATGAACGATCCCTGGTGATTCACCACCAGCGGTGCGCTCTGCGTTTGCCAGCGGGCCAGGACCTGCAGCGGAATTGCGGAACCCGTGCGGCCGATCAGGTTCAGTTCGTCGAGCGATCCGGAGCCCTGCAGGAATCTCGGGTCGGCCTCCTCGACGACGTGGTACTGGTTGCGCGGCGCGAATATCGTCGAGATCTGCCGTTGGCCAAACGCATCGTCGAGAACGGTGTCGATTTGGTTCATCGTCAGTCCCAGGCGGGAGAGGGAGTCGCGGTCGACGGTGATTGCCGTACCCAATCCCCGATCCTGGGCGTCGGAATTGACGTCAACGAGCTCCGGAAGGCGGGATAGGGCGCGCAGGATACGGGGCCCCCAGGTCTGCAAGGCGTCGAGATTGTCACTTTGCATCGTGTACTGGTACTGCGCGTTGCTTGGCCTACCGCCGAAATGCAGGTCCCGCGCGGGTTGCAGATATAGCGTCGCGCCGGAGACGGTTGCCAGCTTGTTCCGCAGGCGGGCGATGACGGAATCCGCGGAAATTTCTCCGCGCTCCGGGAATGGCTTGAGAATCGCAAACACGAATGCACTGTTGGTCTGGTCTCCTCCGGTGAATCCGTTTACACGCGCCACTGCCGGGTCCGACTGAACGATGTTCATGAACCGTTTGAGCTTGCGCTTCATCGACTGGAACGAAATGCTTTGATCTCCTCGAATCGTTCCCTTGATCAGGCCGATATCCTCGGGGGGAAGAAATCCTTTGGGGATTCCGACATAGAGCGAGATGTTGGCGGCGATCGTCATCGCGAGAATCAGCAGCGCAGCCCGCGGATGCTTCAGGACGACGTCCAGCGACCGCGCATAGCCGGTCAAGGCCCGGCTTCCGGCGAGCCGAGTCACTTCCCGCGCGCTGCGCGCGCCCCGGGCCCATATGCGACGCAAGGCGACGATTCGCAATATCCTTCGTGTTCCGGTCGGCGGCGGCCGGTCCGCGGGTGCGTCGCCCTTTCCGGGGTGGAGCAGCACGGCACACAGCATCGGTACCGTGGTCAGCGAAACGACCAGGGAAATCAGGACCGATACCGACAAGGTCATGGCGAATTCACGGAAAATCCGTCCGATCAGACCGTGCATCGCCAGGATGGGAATAAAGACGGCGATGAGCGAGAGGCTCATCGACAATACCGTGAACCCCACCTTCCGGACGCCGCCCAGTGCCGCGTCGCGGACCGCGTCGCCGCGTCGGCCGGAAGCCGGGACGGTGCCGGCCGGAATCGTGAGGGATCGTTCTGCATCCAGGACCTCACGGGGAATTTCCTCGATGTGCCGCACGATGTTTTCCAACACGACGATGACGTCGTCGACGATGAACCCGGTCGCGATGGTCAACGCCATGAGCGTAAGGTTGTTCATGCTGTAGCCGAGCAGTTTCATTGCCGCGAAGGATCCGACGAGGGAAACCGGAACCGCTACTGCGGGTATCCAGACTGCGCTCGCGCTGCGGAGAAAGACAAAAACGACAAGGATCACGAGCAGCACGGCGATGAGCAGCGATCGACCCGCTTCATGCAGGGATGCCTCGATCGTGTCGGTTCGGTCCATGTCGACGTTCAGCGTGATGGCGTGCGGAATCGATGCCCGCAGACGAGGGAGGAGGGCCTTCACGCGACCTACGGTGTCGAGGATGTTTGCGCCCGGCTGTCGGTAGATCAGGAGGAGAACGGACGGCCTGCCGTCGGTGGCGCCGGCGTTGCGGATGTTTTCCACGGAATCGTGGACTGCTGCAACGTCCTCCAGGCGAACCGGTGCACCACCCCGGTATGCGACGATCAGGCGGCGATAGTCCGCGGCCCTACTGGTTTGGTCATTGGTTCCGATCAGCCACGACTTTCGGCCGATCTCCACGACCCCCTTCGGGCTGTCGAGATTCGCCGCCGAAATCGTCGCGTGAATCGATTCCAGGGAAATTCCCATGCGCGCGAGCTTTTCGATGTCCGTGTCGATTCGCACCGCGGGAAGCGCGCTGCCGTTGATCCGAACCTGTCCTACGCCGGCAACTTGCGCAATCCGTTGCGCCAGAACGGTCGATGCGGCGTCGTACATCTGTCCGCGCGTCAGGCTGTCGGAGGTCAGGGACAGGATCATCGCCGGCGCGTTCGCCGGGTTGACCTTCCAGTACTTTGGATTGACCGGCATGGGCGGCAAGACTGCGCGCGCAGCGTTGATCGCAGCCTGGACATCGCGCGCGGCGCCGTCGATGTCCCGCTGGAGGTCGAACTGCAAGCTGATGCGCGTCATGCCAAGCGAATTGACCGAGGTCATTTCGTTCACCCCGGCAATCAACCCGAGGTTGTGCTCGAGGGGTGTTGCAACCGTAGCCGCCATCGTTTCCGGACTCGCACCGGGCAGGACTGCCTGAACCAGGATGGTCGGAAAGTCGATTTGCGGCAGCGGCGAGACCGGTATGGTCTTCAGGCCGACGAATCCCGCAAGCGCGATTGCGATCGTGATCAGCGTTGTGGCGACCGGGCGGGCGATGAACGGGGCGGAAAGATTCATCGTGCGCGTCGCCAGCGCTGTGCCAGGCGCTCGAAGGTCAGGTAGATCACGGGCGTCGTGTACAGCGTCAGAATCTGGCTGACCAGGAGTCCTCCCACGATGGTCAGGCCCAGAGGGTGGCGGAGTTCGGAGCCGACGCCGGTACCGAGCATGAGGGGCAGGGCGCCGAACAGGGCCGCCATGGTGGTCATCATGATCGGACGAAACCGTCGCACGCAAGCTTCCAGGATCGCCTCGGACGGACTCATGCCGGACTTGCGCTGTGATTCGAGCGCGAAATCGATCATCAGAATGGCGTTCTTCTTGACGATCCCGATCAGCAGGATGATGCCGATCACGGCAATGATGTCGAGATCAGACCCCGCAACGCGCAGGGCGAGCAAGGCGCCGATCGCCGCGGACGGCAAGGTCGAAAGAATGGTGACCGGGTGTATGAAGCTCTCGTAGAGAACTCCGAGGACGATATACATCGTGACCACCGCGGCGACGACTAGCAGGCGTTCCGAGCCCAGTGCGTTGCGGAATGCCTGCGCTGCGCCCTGGAACTGCGCGTGGATGCTGGGCGGCATCGCCAGACTGCGCCGGGCGCGCTCGATGGCGCCGATGGCCCGGTCCAGCGATACCCCGGGACGGAGGTTGAACGACACATCGGCCGCCGGAAACTGGCCCAGATGCATCATCACGAGCGGCGTGGTACGTTGAACGAGGCGGGCGATGGCCGATATCGGGATCGGTTGGCCGGTCGCGCTCGGAACATACAGCCGGTCGAGAATGGCAGGGCCGCCGCTGCCGTCGCGCTGCGGCGGGTCGGCGTCGAGTACCACCCGGTATTGGTTCGACTGGGTGTAGATCGTCGAGACAAGTCTCTGTGCGAACGCGTCGTACAGGGCATTGTCGACGGCCGACAAGGTCACTCCCACGCGCGAGGCCGAATCCCGGTCCACCTGGACGTAGGCCATGGCGCCGTGATCTGCGCTGTCGTCGCTGACGTCTTCGAACTCGGGTAGTGCGCGCAGTCGCTCCAGGAGCTTCGGAACCCAGTGCCGCAACTGCCTTTCATGGGGGGCATCGAGGGAAAATTGATATTGCCCGCGCGTGATTCGATCCTCGAGGGTCAGATCCTGGATCGGTTGCAGGGTTGCGCGGATTCCGGAAACCCGCGCGGCGCGCCCTCGCAGGCGCGTCAGAACCGTTGCGATGTCATCACGGGTGCCGCGGGCCTTGAGGTTGATCAGGATGCGGCCGCTGGAGAGCGTCTGGTTGATGCCGTCGATGCCGATCAGCGACGATGCGGAGGCGACGGCCGGGTCGGCAAGCAGGGCAGCGGCAATGGCGCGTTGCCGGTCCTTCATCGCGGCAAAGGAGATGGACTGCGGCGCGACGGTGATGACCTGGATCGCTCCGGTGTCCTGGGTTGGCAGCAACCCCTTGGGCGCGGACGCGGCGAGCGCGAAGGCCAGCAACAGGCTGCCTCCGGCCACCGCCAGCGTCATTCCCTGATGCGCCAGAACCCGCATCAATGTCCTTTGGTATGCCCCGAGGAGTCGATCGAACGCCCTGACGAAGGCGCGCTGGAGCGCCGTGCCCTCGCCGGGATCCGCCCGCCGCAGCAGGCGCGCGCTCATCATCGGCGTCAGCGTGAGCGAAACGGCGGCGGAAATCAGGATTGCCACCGCGAGCGTGACCGCGAATTCCCGGAAAAGACGCCCGATGACGTCGCGCATGAAAAGCAGGGGAATCAGCACGGCGATCAGCGATACCGTAAGCGAAATGATGGTGAAGCCGATCTGGCGGGAGCCTTTGAGTGCCGCTTGCGTCGGGTCGTCGCCTTCCTCGATATGTCGGGCGATGTTCTCGATCATCACGATCGCGTCGTCGACCACGAAGCCCGTCGCGATGGTCAACGCCATCAGCGTCAGGTTGTTGATGCCGAATCCTGCGAGATACATGACCGAGAACGTACCAACGATCGAAAGCGGTACCGCGACGGCCGGAATGATGGTCGCGGATACGCTGCGAAGGAACAGGAAAATCGCCAGGACTACCAGTGCTACCGCAAGGACGAGTTCGATCTGCACGTCACGCACCGAAGCGCGAATGGTGATGGTGCGGTCGGTGAGCGGGATGATCCGGACCGATCCGGGAAGCGACGCGCGCAACGGAGGGAGCATTGCCCGGATGCGGTCCGCGACCTCGATGACGTTGGCGCCCGGCTGGCGTTGAACGTCGAGCACGATCGCCGGTGTGTCGTTCGCCCACGCTGCAAGACGGACGTCTTCGGCGCCATCGGTGACGCCGGCGACATCGGAAAGGCGTATCGCGGCACCGTTGCGATAGGCGATCACCATGCTGCGGTAATCGCCCGCGGAACGCAACTGATCGTTGGTCGAGATCGTCGACGAGTGCAAGGGGCCGTCGAATCCGCCTTTGGCGAGGTTGACGTTTTGCGTCGCGATGGCGGTCCGTACGTCTTCGAGTGAAAGACCGGATGCCGCCAGCGCGCGCGGGTCGACGCGGACGCGAACGGCAGGCTTTCCGCCGCCGCCGATGGTCACCAGCCCGACTCCGGCGACCTGGGAGATCTTTTGCGCCACGCGGGTGTCGGCAAGATCTTCCAGCCTCGGAATCGGGAGGACGGTGGAGGTGACCGCCAGCGCGATCACCGGCGGATCGGCGGGGTTCACTTTGCTATAGGTCGGCGGCGCCGGCAGATCCGTGGGCAGGAACGTATCGGCGGCATTGATCGCAGCCTGTACCTCCTGTTCGGCGGTGTCCAGAGGAATGTGCAGGTCGAATCGCAGTGTGACGGTCGACGATCCTGTCGAACTGGTCGACCACATCTGGGACAGCCCCGGCATCTGTCCGAACTGACGTTCGAGCGGCGCGGTGATCGACGAAGAAACCACCGTCGGATCGGCGCCCGGATACCGCGTTTGCACCTGGATCGTCGGGTAGTCGATCTGCGGCAGCGCAGATCTCGGCAGGAGTCGGTAGGCCAACAGCCCCACCAGAATCAACGCCAGCATCAGCAGCGACGTCGCGACGGGGCGCAATATGAAGATGCGCGACGGGTTCACGTTGGGCTCTATTTGTTGATGATTTCGACTTTGGCGCCGCTTCGCAGCCTGTCGATTCCCTCGACGACCACTCTGTCGCCGAGCGTCAGGCCATTCCGGACCTGGATCCAGTCGCCGTCGGTGATCCCGAATCTCGGCGTGCGGATTGCGACTCTGCCATCCGGGAGGACCTGGTAAACATAGGATCCGGGCGCGCCGTGTTGTACGGCAGCGGTGGGGATGCTCGGTGCATTGCGGACCGTTTCGATCTCGAGGCGGACGCTGACGAACTGGCCGGGAAACAAGGTCTGGTTGCGGTTGGCGAACGCAGCCTTGAGCTTGATTGTCCCGGTTGTCGGGTCGATCTGACTGTCCGTCGCGGTGAGTATGCCTCGTGCGAGCAGCAACTTGCCGTCGCGGCCGTACGCATCGACGTTCACCGACCGCCTGGCGCGCATCCGTTGCAATACGACCGAGAGATCATCCTGCGGAACCGCGAAGATGACGTCGATCGGGTCGATCTCGGTGAGCACGACGATGCCGGTCGTGTCGCTCGCATGCACGATGTTTCCGGGGTCGACCAGGCGTAGCCCGACACGGCCGCTGATCGGCGCCGTGATGCGCGCGTAGCCGAGATTGAGCTGGGCGATCCGGATCTGGGCCCGGTCGGCGCGCACCGTGCCGTCGAGCTGACGAACCAAGGCCTTCTGGGTGTCGAACTGCTGCCTCGGGATCGAATCCTCCGCTACCAGGCGGCGGTAGCGTGTCAGGTCGAGCCGCGCTTCCTGTAACTGGGCGTCGTCCCGTTCGAGTTGGGCTTGGGCATTGGCCAGCGCGGCCGCAAAGGGGCGGGGATCGACTTGTGCGAGGAGATCTCCGGCATGCACGCGTTGCCCTTCCCGGAAGGGGGTGTCGAGGAGGTTGCCATCGACGAGCGTGTGCACGATGACGGTTCGGCGCGCTGTCACGGTGCCGAGTGCGCTCAATGTCCGTTGCAAAGTCCGCGGAAGCACGGGCTGAACGGATACGGCAATGGGGTGCCGCGATCTCGCCGTCCCGGCAGCATGGGCGGCGGGGGTCGCCGTCGACGCGCCCGGCGATCCGGAGCACGCCGATACCACGGCGATGCCGGAGATGCTTGCGAGCGCAATTCGCCATGGATGAAATGCGTGCCGGCGCCGGTGCGCGAGACGCATCGTCATTGCTCGCAGGCGGTCATCGAGTGTCGTCATTAGAGTCTTGCAGAATCTGAGTAATGATGAATAAAAAAAATAAATGAGTTATTTCGTGAGGGTCGTCCGTGGATGGTTTGTGCATTGCGTTCCTTCCGGCGAAGTACCGTCGTTACGGTACCCTGGTTCACCACTATGTAGCACCGAAAGATGACTATTTACCAAGCAATGTAACGGCATTGTCATGAAGTGATCCTACGCTGCCCCGCTTCCCGATTTGCATGGGAAAGGCCTGTCAGTTGCGGAGCGTAGCGCAATTTCTACATTGCGTGGGAATAATATCCAGTTAACAATTCTTCCGTAATGTGATGGCGGTGAGTGCAAATCTACGGGGAATCCCTTGCTATGACAGACGATGTCTTGGATGGCATGGACGTTCGGGCGGTGCGGCCGCACGGAATGTCTGAAGCGGTGCGGCCGGGAAAGGTGTCGGTCGTCCTGTACTCGCACGACACCTTTGGTTTGGGGCACCTGCGTCGCAACCTGGCGATTGCGGCTGAGATGCTCCGCCGGCGGGACCGGTTTGCGGTAACCCTGCTTACCGGCTCCCCGGTGATCGGAATATGGCGTCTGCCACCGGGTTTGCAGGTGCAGCCCCTGCCGCCGGTCGTGAAGGTGGGGGTCGAATCCTATGCGCCCCGGGATGGGGTCGGCCATTTCGGGATGGTGAAGGGATATCGCGAGGCGCTGATTCTCAAGCAGGTGATGACCCTCAGGCCGGATGTCCTGCTGGTCGATCATGCGCCTGCCGGTATGAATGGAGAGCTGCTCTCGACCCTTTCCCTGATCCGGCGCGAGATGCCCGCAACCCGGACGGTTCTTGGTCTGCGCGACATCCTGGATAGCCCCGAGGCGGTCCGGTCGATCTGGGAAAGCCAAGGGACGCACGCGCTGATCGAAGAGGCGTACGACGACGTGTTCGTATACGGCAGCCGGTCGTTGTTCGATATCGCGGGAGCCTACGGGCTTTCGTCGGAAGTCGCGAAGCGGGTGCGGTACTGCGGTCACGTCGTCGAGCGCGAGTGCGACGAAATCGGGGAATCCACCGAAGCGGATTTCCGCCGTCCCTGCTGGTCGGTAGAGCGGGCGGCGGGGCGTCCTGTTGCGCTCGTGACGGTGGGCGGCGGCGGCGACGGCCGCTTCCTGGTTCAGGCTTATCTGGAATCGCTTCATCGTGGCCACGCGGCCGGTGCGTATTCGGTCATCGTCCTCGGGCCGTTGATGGACCGTGCGGAAAAGGCATCGCTGATCGCGATGGCGAGGGGGCGTTCCGACGTCGAATTCGTCGATGTCGTCGTCGGATTGCAATGGTGCGTCCGCGCCGCTGATCTGGTCATCTCCATGGCGGGGTACAACACCTGTGCGGAGATCGTGGCCAATCGGAAGAAGGCCGTTCTGGTTCCTCGCGCCGCGCCGCGCGCGGAGCAGCGTATGCGCGCACGACTGCTCGCCGACATGGGGCTCGCGGTCTGCGTGGAGCCCTCGGCCGGAGATCTGGCCGGTGAGCTTGGCGACGCCGTTGATGCCGCCCTGGCTGCGCCGCCGGCTCCCGAAGCGCTCTGGCGGAACCTGCCCATCGACGGCGCCGTGCATGTCGCCGATCAGGTCCTCGCCGTCGCCGCCCAAGCCGATGGGAGGGCGATGTGATGCAAGCTGATTTCGGTTCGGTCGCATATGTGTTGAAACGCTATCCGCGTCTTTCGGAAACGTTCATCATCAACGAAATTCGCGCGATGGAGCGGCTCGGTGCGCGCATGCAGCTTTTCTCGCTGCTCGTTCCGGAGCCGCCGCCGCACCACCCCATGGTCTCGGAGGTGCAGGCGCCGGTGCGGTTCCTCCCGCCCGGCGCGGTACGCAAGCCGGTTGCGGTGGTGCGGGCGCACTTGTCCGCGATGGGCGCCCACCCGGTTCGATACCTGCAGGCGACCGGACGGGCGTTGTATTGGTCGGTGGCGGCGCGCGCGCCCTGGGCCGTCGGGAAGCAGTTTGTCCGCGCGGGGTTCGTTGCGGCCGAGTGTCGACGTACCGGGGTTCGGCACATCCATGCCCATTTCGCCAATGCGCCGTCGGCGGTGGCCCACCTGGCGAGCATCATGACCGGAATTCCGTTCAGTCTGACCGCGCATGCGAAGGACATCTATCTCACGCCGCGGCGTGTGATCCGGTGGCGCATGCGCGCGGCGACGTTCGTTGCGACGTGCACCGGGTACAACGCCCAGTATCTGCGCGAACACCTCGCCGCGGATTGCCCGGAAAAAGTCCGGTTGGTATATCACGGCATCGATCAGGGTGCATTTTTCCCGGACGGGAATTCGGTCGCACCGGCATCGGTCGATCCGCGCCCGCTGGTCTTGGCGGTTGGACGGCTGGTTCCCAAGAAGGGGCACGACGATCTGATCTCGGCATGTGCGCGGCTTCGGGATGCGGGATGCGTGTTCCGCTGCCGCATCGTCGGTGCCGGTCCGGAGCGCAATGCGCTTCAGGCGCTGATCGACGCCCACGGGCTCCAGAGCGTGGTCGAACTCGCAGGATCGATGACCCACGAGGCTCTCGCAGTCCTGTATCGCGAGGCCAGGGTCTTTGCGTTGTCTCCGCGCATTACCAGCAACGGTGACCGCGACGGCATTCCAAACGTCATCGTCGAGGCCATGGCGAGTGGGCTCCCCGTCGTCTCGACGCAAATTTCCGGCATTCCGGAAATCGTGCGCGATCGCGCAACGGGCCTGCTCGTTCCTCCGGGAGATCCGGCGGCGTTGGCGACGGCGATCGGCGAGTTGATCGCGGACGATGTGCTCGCGCGGCGTTTGGCAGCGGGCGCGCGTGCCTTGGTGGCTTCCGATTTCGACCTTTGGTCGAACACGCGGCAGTTGCATACCCTCATGGGCTGCGGTTCCGACGGGGCGGGTGGGCACGCGCCGTCGGAGGCCATCACCGGGGTGTGCGCCTGCGGAAGTGGTTCCATCGAATGAAAATCCTCTATCTCAATGCGGATTCCGGAATTCCGGTTCTGGGAGACAAAGGCGCGTCGGTGCATGTGCGGGAGTTTGCCGCGGCCGCGACCGCCCTCGGGCACGAGGTCGTGCTGGCGTGTGCGGCGCTTGGCGAAGGCAACCCCCCGCCGCCGACCCGCATCCTGCATCTGGAAATGCCGAACGAGCCGGGGGTGTTGGCGGCAGTGGCCCGGGATCTCGGCGTTCCCGCGTCCGAGCTGGAATCGGTGGAGATGCGGCGGGAGATCCGGCGGATCGCCTACGACGCAACGCTCGGCGAGCGGATGACGTCGGAGTTGTCCCGCATCGGGTTCCGGCCGGATGTCGTCTATGAGCGCCACAGCCTGTTGTGCAGGGCCGGGGCGGACGTCGCGTCGCATTACGGCGTCGCGCGCATTCTGGAGGTGAACGCACCGCTGGTGGACGAGCAGGCGCGCTACCGGGGCCTGCGATTGGTTGACCAGGCGATGGCAATGCAGGCGATGTCCTATCGCGGTGCGCAGATCGTCGTGGCGGTTTCGGATGCGGTGGCGTCGCATGTGCGTCAGGTCGTCGGGGATGCCGTGCGCGTCGAGGTGATTCCCAACGGCGTCGACACCGAACGTTTCGGATACGGTGGCGAAGGCGATGCGCTTCGCCGTGCGTTTGGGTTGGGAGACGGTACGGTGATCGGGTTTATCGGCAGCTTCAAGCCGTGGCATGGTGTGGACCTGTTGATCCGCGCCTTCGAACGGATCGCCGCGCGTCATCCCGATGCCCGCCTGGTGGCGGTTGGTGACGGTCCGGACTGGGAGGCGGCGCGGGATCGGGTCGCGGCGTCGGCGTGCCGGGGGCAGGTGTTGCTGCCGGGCCGGGTTCCCCATGCGCAGATCCCGGACTGGCTGGCGGCGATGGACGTGACGGTTGCACCCTATGCGCCCCAGGATGACTTCTACTTCTCGCCATTGAAGATCATCGAATCGCTGGCGGCCGGTCGCCCGGTGGTGGCGCCGCGTCTGGGGCAGATTGCCGAGATCGTGCAGGACGGCGAAACCGGGGTGTTATATGAGCCTGGCAGCGTCGAGGGGTGCGCCCGGGCGATCGGGGAACTGCTTGCGCAGCCGCAACGCCGACATCGGATGGCGGACAACGCGCGGGCGTTCGCCGGCGAACGCAGCTGGAAGCGCGTGGTCGAGACGGTTCTCGGATTCGATCAAGGATCGTCGACCGGGTTGCAGGCATGAATGCGCATGGTGTGAACCCACCGCCGGGTGGGCACGCATGGCTCTGGCGGTACCTCGCAAGGGAACGCGGCAAGTTCATCGCCGGTTGCGTGATGACGGTGCTGCGCTCCGTGGTCTTGTTACTCACGCCATGGCCTCTGAAGTTCATCTTCGACAGCGTACTGTTGCAGCATCCGTTGCCCCACCGGCTTGCGGAACTGCTCCCGTCTGCGACCGGGCGCGGCGTGTTGCTTGATGTCCTGGTGCTCGCGATGATCGCATTGGGTGCCGTCGAGGCCCTCTTGGTGTACGGCGGCAATCGGCTGCTGCTCAACGCCGGCAATCGGGTGGTGATGCGGGTGCGTGCCGACCTGTTCGCGCATCTGCAGCGGATGGACCTGGGCTTCCATCGCAAGACGCAGGGCGGCGAACTCATGACGCGGATCGGCGCCGATGTGCGCCAGTTGCAGGACCTGATTGCCGCGATCGGGATCGACGTCGTGCCGCACACGCTTTCCATTCTCGGGATGGCGGCGGTAATGATGTGGGTCAACTGGCGATTCGCGCTGTTTGCCGTTGCGGTTGCTCCGGTGCTCTTTTTCGTCGCGCGTCACTACGCCGCGCGCTTGCGGCACGCGCTGCGGGACGTCCGGCATCAGGAGGGAACGCTCTGGGGCGAGGTCCAGGAGGTCTTCGGAGCGTTGCACGTCGTCCAGGCATTCGCGCGCGAGGCGCACGAGGACCGCCGCTTTGCTAAGCTTGCCGATGCCGGGCTTGCGGCAAGCGAGCGGGCCAACGAGGCGCAAGCGCAGTTCGGGCCGGCCATCGGCTTGGTGCTCGCGGTGACGACCGGGGCGGTTGCCTGGTACGGCGCCGGCAGCGTCATGAAGGGAGCGTTGACGGTGGGGGAGCTGCTGGTTTTCATGGCGTACGTCAATCGCATGGCGACCCCGGCGCGCCAGTTGGCCAAGACGGGCCGGGTGTTCGGGCGGGCGATCGTCGCGCTCGAGCGAATCGACGAGTGCTGGCGGGAGCGATCGGCGATCGCCGAGCTGCCGGATGCGGTGCTGCCGGACCATTGCCACGGCAGGGTTGAGCTCCGCCAGGTCGGTTTCGGATATCTCCCCGGCGAGACGGTACTGCACGATGTTTCCTTTACCCTCGAACCGGGAAGGATGGTGGCGCTGGTGGGAGAAACCGGATCCGGGAAGAGCACGATCGCCGGGCTGGTATCGCGCTTCCACGACCCGCAGTCGGGTTGCGTGCGTCTGGACGGGATCGACCTTCGCACGCTGCGACTCGATTTCGTGCGCAGGAATGTCGCGACGGTGCATCAGGATCCCGTGCTTTTCCGCGCAAGCATTTGGGAGAACATCGCATACGGTGACCCGTCGGCGGGGCGCGCGGAAGCGATCGAGGCGGCGCGGAGGGTCGGGGTGGCGTCCGTGTTCGAGCGGCTTCCCCTGGGGTTCGACACGGTCGTGGGGGAGCGCGGTGGCACGCTCTCGGGCGGTCAGCGGCAATGCGTCGCAATTGCGCGGGCGATGCTCGCAGGCGCGCCGGTCGTGCTTCTCGATGAACCCAGCAGCAGTCTGGACCCGACGACCGAGTGCGGCGTCATGGCTGCCTTGCGGCAGCTTGCGAGAGGCCGTTCCGCGCTGGTCATCGCCCACCGTCTGGAAACCGTCGTCGGGGCCGACCTGATCCTGGTGCTGGAACGCGGGTGCATCGTCGAGCGCGGCACCCATGAGGAACTGATCGCGCGACGCGGCGCCTATGGCCGCCTGTGGCATGCCCCACGGCGCGATCACGAGACGATGGCGATTGCCGGGATGGCGTTGTCGTGAAGCGGGTTGCCGGCCGTCCCGCACGGCCTCGTCACGGTGGCAGCGCGGCGATCTATTTCGTCCGACACGGCGAGACGCGATGGACGGCGCAGGGGCGGTATCAAGGCGGTAGCGACATTCCCCTTGCTCCCGCCGGGGTGTGCCAGGCCCGCCGCACCGCCCGGCGCCTCCTGCGGCATGGCGTCACGACCGTCGTGTCGAGCCCGTTGTGTCGGGCGGTCCGAACCGCCCAGGTCGTCGCAGGATGTCTTGGGGTTGCACGCCCCGCGGTCGATCGGCGATTGCGCGAGCTTCGCTTCGGAACGTGGGAAGGTTTTACGCAGAGTCAGGTGCGCGCCCGCTGGCCCGAGCAACTCCGGGAGTGGAAGCGGACGCCGGATCGCTTCCGGTTCCCCGCCGGCGAGACCCTGGCGGAGGCACAGGGCCGACTGCAGGCATTCCTCCGCACCCTTCGAGCGCAGCGCCGGCGGGGGTCGCGGACGATCGTCGCCGTCACGCACGCCGGAATCATCCGCCTGGCGCTCCTGGCCGCGCGCGGTCTGCCGTTGTCGCAATTCCGGACGTTCGAGATCGAACCCGGCGCGGTCGTTCGCCTGGATTGGTATTTCGGCCGGGTTGGCGGCGGACATCTCCGGCGGAGTCGATTTTCTTCTGCTGATTTCATGGAAATGAGGGAAAGGTCGAAATGAAAGTAACAGTCATTGGAACGGGATACGTCGGTCTGGTAACCGGTGCGTGTCTGGCGGACGTCGGCAACTCGGTGTTGTGCATCGATATCGACGAAGCCAAGGTCGCGCGGCTGAACGCCGGCGAGATTCCGATACACGAACCAGGGCTCGACGAGGTCGTGGCCCGCAACCGGGCAGCGGGCCGGCTGCGGTTTTCCTCGGATTACGGCGTCGCGGTCGCGCATGCCGACATCTTTTTCATCGCCGTCGGCACACCGACGGACGAGGATGGTTCGGCGGACGTTCGGCATGTCGAGGGGGCGGCGCGCGAACTCGGCCGTCGGCTGACGAGAAAGGCGCTGGTGGTTGTCAAGTCCACCGTACCGGTCGGGACGCATGTGCTCGTGTCCCATGCGATCCAGGAGGAACTCGCCCACCGCGGCCAGACGCTCAAAGTCGCGGTCGCGTCGAATCCGGAGTTCCTCAAGGAGGGGGCCGCCGTCACGGATTTCATGCATCCCGACCGCATCGTCGTGGGAACGGAAGATCCGGACGCGATCGCGACGTTCACCACGCTCTATGCGCCGTTCAACCGCAACCACAATCGCCTGGTCATCCTGGATCCGCATTCGTCCGAACTTGCCAAGTATGCGGCGAATGCGATGCTGGCGACGCGGATCTCCTTCATGAACGAACTGGCGCGTCTCGCGGAGAAGCTCGGGGCGGATATCGAGAAGGTGCGCGACGCCATCGGAGCGGACCCCCGGATCGGATCGAGCTTTCTCTACGCGGGCGCGGGATACGGCGGATCGTGCTTTCCCAAGGACGTTCGCGCCCTGCTGGCCATGGCGCGCGAAAACGTCGTCTCGGCGCGCTTGCTGTCGGCTGTGCATGAAGTGAACGAAGAGCAGAAGCACGTCCTCGCCACCAAACTGCGCGATGCACTGGGCGGCGATCTGCGCGGGCGGGTCATCGCGGTTTGGGGACTCGCCTTCAAGGCCAACACCGACGACGTGCGCGAAGCGTCGAGCCTGGTCCTGATTCGCGACGTGGTCTCTGCCGGGGCGACCGTGCGCGCATACGATCCGCAGGCTCGCGACACCGGGCGCCGTGCCTTGGCCGAAATCGAACGCAAGGTCACCGTCTGCGACACGGCCGCAGCCGCCTGCGAAGGCGCCGATGCGCTCGTCGTGGTCACCGAGTGGCTCGAATTCCGCAGCCCGGATTTCGCCGCCCTGGCGCCGAAGCTGCGCGCCCGAACGGTCGTCGACGGTCGCAATCTCTATGACCCCCGGGCGGTTGCCGCGGCGGGACTGCGGTACGTCGGAATCGGGCGCTCGGGAGCGGCCTGAGCGCTCGTCGTCAGCTTGCCATCGGAGGCGGCGCGACCTCGGTCGCGCCGCCTTGGACAGGAGGGAGGGTGGAAGACATGGTTCTGGTTACCGGATGCGCCGGATTCATCGGTAGCGCCGTCGCAGAGGCGCTGCTCGCACGGGGCGAGCGGGTATTGGGGATCGACAACTTCAATTCGTACTACGACCCCCGGCTCAAACACGATCGCGTGGCGCGCTGCACCGACCCCGCATATCGGGTGGCGGAAATCGATCTCGCGGATCGTGCCGGGCTGTTTTCCCTGATGCGGGAGACGCGACCAACCCGCATCGTTCACCTGGCGGCGCAGGCCGGCGTGCGGTATTCCTTCGAAAACCCCCATGCCTATGTCGACAGCAACATCACGGGATTCGTCAACCTGCTGGAGGCGGCTCGCGCTGCCGGAAATGTCCGGCACTTCGTGTATGCGTCGTCTTCCAGCGTGTACGGCGCCAACACCAAGCAGCCGTTTTCGATCGATGACCCGGTCGAACGGCCGATCAGCCTGTACGCCGCGACCAAGCGGGCGAACGAACTGATTGCCCAGGTATATGCGATGCAGTTCGGCCTGCGTCTCACCGGCCTGCGGTATTTCACCGTGTACGGGCCTTGGGGACGACCGGACATGGCGCCCATGAAGTTCGCGCGCGCCATCTTCGAGGAGAAGCCCATCGAGGTCTACGGGGAGGGAGACATGCGGCGCGATTTCACCTATATCGATGATGTCGTCGACGGGACCTTGCGCGCGCTGGACGAGACGGTCGGCTTCGATCTCGTGCCGCACCGCGTATACAACCTGGGGAACCATCGCCCGGAGGAACTCCTGCGGTTCATCGGGATTCTGGAACAGACGATCGGAAAGCCCGCGAAGCGGGTGTTCAAACCGATGCAGGCCGGGGATGTCCGGTCGACGGCGGCGGATATCGACGCCACGACGCGCGATCTCGGCTGGAGGCCCACGACCAATATCGATATCGGACTCGCCGCGCTGGTGGCATGGTTGCGTGCCTATTACGGCTACGGCCATCGCCTGGCGGCCGCCTGATCCGGTCCGACCCATTTCCCATCAACCGTTTCGGTGGACTGAATGAATACCCTACGGAAAGTCCGCAAGGCCGTGTTCCCGGTGGCGGGGTCCGGGACCCGATTTCTTCCTGCCACCAAGGCCATGCCCAAGGAGATGCTGCCGGTGCTGGACAAGCCGCTGATCCAGTATGCGGTCGAGGAGGCCGCGGCCGCCGGCATCGAGCAGATGATTTTCGTCACGGGTCGCAACAAGCGGGCGATCGAAGATCATTTCGACCGCAATCCGGAATTGGAGATGCTGCTGCAGGCCCAGGGGAAGACCGCACTGCTCGATGCCCTGCGCAGCGCAGCACCGGCCGGCGTGAGTTTTGTCTATGTGCGTCAGCCGGAGCCGCTCGGTCTGGGGCACGCGGTGTTGTGCGCGCAATCCGTGGTTGGAGATGAGCCGTTTGCCGTCATCCTTGCCGATGATCTGATCGATGCGCGGCCCGGGGTCACGGCGCAACTCGTGCAGTGCCATGTGCGACACGGCGCGTCGGTGCTCGGAGTCGAGGACATCCCGTTGGCGGACGCGGGCAAATACGGCATCGTGGCGTCCGATCCGATGGGCGAGAACGACGAACGCGTGACGCAGATCGTCGAAAAGCCCGCTCCGGAGGAGGCACCCTCGACCCTGGCCGTGGTCGGCCGCTATGTTCTGTGCCCGGAAATTTTCGGCGAACTCGCGCGCACGCCGCGAGGACGGGGCGGGGAGATCCAGTTGACGGATGCGATCGCTCGACGTGTCGCCCTGGGCGAAGTGGTTGCGCATCGGTTTGCCGGCACGCGCTTCGATTGCGGCTCCCGGGCGGGGTTCGTGCAGGCGAACGTCGCATTCGCGAAGAATGCCGGGTTGATGCCGGCGATGCCATGAGCGATATGAGGCCGGAACGGACGGCGCCGGCAGGCGTTTCCGGTCGTTCACGGATCGCGCCGGTACGCGGTTTCGATCATCGCCACCGTCCGGTCGGCGGCGCCGCGATGGGCTGCCGAAAACACCTGCGCCGCGGCACGCATCCGGCCCCGTAGTGCGGCATCGCGGGTGATCTCGTCGAGCGCTTGCAGCGCTTCCGCGGCGTCGGCGATGCGGCGTGCGGCGCCGCAGGCGGCGGCGTCGGCGGCCGCCTGCGCGAAGTTGAACATGTGCGGCCCGAACACGACGGGGCAGCCGCAGGCGGCCGCTTCGATGAGGTTCTGTCCGCCCCGCGGAGCGAGGCTGCCGCCGATCACCGCGGCGTCGGCCATCGCGTAGTACATCGGCATTTCTCCCATCGAGTCGCCGAGCAGGACGGTCGCGGAGTCCGGTGGCGCGGCCTCGGCCAGGGCGGCATCCCATTGCGAACGTCGCAGCACGCGCAGGCCGCGCTGCGCGAGCAGGGCGGCGACGTCGTCGAAGCGCTGCGGGTGGCGGGGAACGAACAACAGCCAGGGCGGCGCCGATCCGGTTTCCGCATGCGAGCGCGACGACCAGGCATCCAGCAGCATCGTCTCTTCGCCTTCGCGCGTGCTCGCGAACAGCCACACCGGGCGGTCGGCGCCGATCCGGGCGCGCCATCGCGCGCCGCGGGTGATGAGCGCGGCGTCGGGGTGCAGGTCGAATTTGAGATTGCCGGTGACCGGGATGGGTCCACGGAACCATTGCGCGATGCGATCGCGATCTGCCGGGGTTTGCGCGCCGACGGCGGTGAGGTTCGCGCCAGCGCGGGCGAACAGGCGCGAGAAGCGCGCCGCCTTGGCGGCCGATCGTTCCGAGAGCCGTGCGTTGGCGAGAAGGATCGGGATGTTCGCCGCAGCCGCTTCGTAGAGCAGGGTAGGCCAGATTTCGGTTTCCATCAGCACGCCGACGTCCGGGCGCGTTTCACGCAGGAAGCGCCGCACTGGTCCGGGCAGGTCATAGGGGAGGTAGCGCTGCACGATCCGTCCGGGCCCGTGCGCGGTCTTCGCCGCGGCCAGACGCCCGGCGATCTCGGCGCCGACGGCGCGGCCGGTGGGGGTCATGTGCGTCAGCACGAAGCGCGCCTCGGGATGGCGCTGCGCCAGGCGTTCGACCAGCGGCCACGCCGCGTGGGTTTCGCCGACCGAGACAGCGTGGATCCAGAAGGTGGGTGGAGTGCGCGCTTCCCCCCTCACCCCGGCCCTCTTCCCCCGCGGGAGGAGAGGGGTAGTTTCCCGCGCGGACGCGTTTCCCGACGCGCCCGCCCCGAGAAACCGCTCGCCCCAGTGCTGGAAATAATCGCCCTGTCGCAGTCCGCGCCGGCATAGGTACAGCGCCACGAACGGCAGCGCTGCGATCCAGGCGATCGTGTACCACGCCGGTGCGCGTTGCGGAACCCGACCTCCCGCGGAGGCCGGGGGCTCGGCCATTTCCGTGCCGCCCGGGGCACTCATCGGGGCGCCGGCTCCGGCGGGTTCGCAAGCACCCGGTCGACGGCGGCAAGCACGTCGGACACCGATGGCGTCACGCCGACGCCGCCGAGGCTGGCGACCCGTTTGCTGCCGCGCAGCCCGACCAGGGCCGGGTCGTAGTCGCAGTAGATTCCCACCGAGGGGGTCCCGGTTGCCGCGGCGAGATGGGTGAGTCCCGTGTCCAGCCCGATCGTCAGCGTCGCGCCCGCCGCCAGGCTGGCGAGCTGGGAGAGATTGGCGCGCGGCAGGACTTGTGCCGTCGCCATTGCTTGCGCCCGTCGCGCACAGGATTGTCGTTCCGACTCGCTGCCCCAGGGCAGCAAGCAGCGGTAGCCCCGGCCGGCGAGGTGGCGCTCGAGCGCGGTCCAGTGGGAATCCGGCCACAGCTTGGTGGCGCGGCTGGCGTTGGTGAGCAGGAGCACGGCGCCGGACTGCGCAAAAACGCCTTCCCCGGGGGGCGGACGCAGTCCGAATTCCTCCGGTTCGTCGAGCGCATATCCAAGCGCGAATGCGCCAAGGCGGCGGTTGCGGTCCACTGCGTGCAGCCGCTGGTCGATGCTGGCGGTGCGGCGATAAAAGAACGTCGCCAGCGGCTCGCGCGCCGAGGTTCGCGAAAACCCGCTCACCGGGCCGCGGGCCGAACCGGCAACGACGGCGCTCTTGAGCAGCCCCTGGCAGTCGATGATGGTGTGATAGCGAACCCGTCGCAAGCTGCTGCGCGCGGCGAGCAGCTCGCGCCAGCTTTCCCGGGAGAAGGGCTTTTTCCGCCAGCGCCGCAGCGCGATCGGAATGATCCGGGATACCGCCGGGTGCAGGCGGGGAATTTCCGCGAACGCATCTTCGACCACCCAGTCGATGCGGACGCGCGGAAAGGCACGCGCGATGTCGGTGACCATCGGCAGGGCATGGACGACATCGCCCATCGATGAGGTTTTGACGATCAGGACGCGCACCGCCGCGATTTTACCGGAGTACCCGGGCACGGAGTGCACCCCATTGGTGCGCGGCAACATCCCGATCTGCGCAACGTTCGATCGCGATCAGCACGCCGAAGGCGCGCAATCACCGGCTGCTAAGATGAGGCGACGCATCATCGATGAAAAACAAGAAACTTGGGGACCTACACGTCATGAATCGCCCGGGTACTGCCTTTTTGCTGGAAATCAATCCGAAGATTCCGAAACGGCTCGAGCGCATGGACGAGATCGCACACGATCTCTGGTACAGCTGGGACAGCCCGGCGCGCCAGTTGTTTGCGCGGCTCGATTCGAAACTCTGGGACAGTGTCGGGCATAGCCCCAAGGTACTGCTCAAGCGCATCGACGAGCGCCGACTGGTGGAGGCGGCAGAGGATCCCGGGTTTCTCAACAGCTACCAGCGCATGCTCTCGGCGTACGACGCCTACATGGCGGAGACCGGGCGCAGTCCGATCAGCGCAGTGCTGGGGGAAACCGATCTGGTGGCGTATTTCTGCGCCGAGTTCGGGTTTCACGAAAGTTTGCCGATCTATTCCGGCGGTCTCGGCATCCTCGCAGGCGACCATTGCAAGGCGGCGAGCGATCTGCGCCTGCCGTTCGTGGGCGTTGGCCTGCTGTATCGCCAAGGATATTTCCAGCAGAAGATCGACGCCGACGGCGGGCAGCAGGCGACCTACCAGGATTCGGACTTCGATGACCTGCCGGTGCGGCCGATCCTGGATTCGGCAGGAAACGACGTCTGCGTCGATGTCGAGCTTCCCGGTCGGACGATCAAGGTCCGCGTCTGGGAGGCAAAGGTCGGGCATGTCCGGCTGCTGCTGCTCGACTCCGACTTGCCGGCCAATTCGGAGCGGGACCGGGACATTACCCACCGCCTGTATGGCGGCGACCGGGAGACCCGCATCCAGCAGGAAATCGTTCTTGGTGTGGGGGGGGCGCGCGCGCTTTCCGCGCTCGGACTGCGTCCCACCGTGTGGCACATGAACGAGGGGCATGCGGCGTTCCTGGTGCTCGAACGGATCCGCGAGAACATGCAGCAGGGGCTGGATCTCGCCGGCTCGATCGAGGCCGTTGCGGCCAATACCGTCTTCACCACGCACACCCCGGTGGCGGCGGGACATGACCGTTTTCCGGAAGACCTGATGCGGACGTATTTCACCGCCTTTTGCCAGGGCTTGCGCCTCGACTGGGGGGCGTTCTTCGGCCTGGGTCAGTCGGGGGGCGGCCGCGATTTCGACATGACGACGCTGGCGGTTCGCGGGTCCCGGTTCCAGAACGGGGTGTCGCGGATCCATGGCGACGTGAGCGCGGCCATGCTGCGTGACCTCTGGCCGCAGGTCCCGGAAGAAGAGAATCCGGTGACGTACGTGACCAACGCGGTGCACGTTCCGACCTTTCTTTCGCCGGACTGGAGCAACGACTTCGACCGCTTCCTCGGCATCGACTGGCAGGAGCGCATCGGCGATCCGACGGTTTCCGCGCGGGTCGAGGAACTCCCCGACCATATCGTGTGGAGCCGCCACCAGTTCCTCAAGTCGCAGATGCTGCGGCTCGTCCGACACCGCGTCTCGACGCAGCATTTCCGCAACCGGGGCAGCGAGGCGCACCTCGACCGCATGCTGCGCTACGCCGACCCGGAGAATCCCAATGTGCTCATCATCGGGTTCGGGCGTCGGTTCGCCACCTACAAGCGCGCTACGCTGCTCTTCGAAAACCTCGACTGGCTGCGCCAGATCATCAGTGACGAGGCGCGCCCGGTGCTCTTCGTCTTCGCTGGCAAGGCCC
The DNA here is from genome assembly GCA_021778935.1 of Pseudomonadota bacterium. The sequence continues at coordinate 28,858 of JAJYBQ010000005.1, forward strand.
ACCCGGCCGACCAGCCGGGCCAGGAACTCATCCGGCAGATCACGCGGGTGTCGCGTACCGCGGAATTCGAGGGCCGCATCCTGATGATCGAAGGGTACGACCTGCGTCTTGCCCGCCGCCTGGTATCGGGCGTGGACGTCTGGCTGAACAACCCGATCTACCCCCTCGAAGCCTCCGGCACGTCCGGCATGAAGGCCGGGATCAACGGTGTGCTCAACCTGTCGGTACTGGACGGCTGGTGGGGCGAGGGGTACACCGGCGACAACGGCTGGGCGATCAAACCGGCGTCGGAAGCGCTCAACGAATTCGACCGCACGATCGAGGAATCGCGCACGCTCTACGAACTGCTGCAGGACCAGGTACTGCCGACTTACTACAACCGTGGCGAGATGGGATATCCGCCGGACTGGATCCGGATGATGAAGCGCTCGATCGCGACGATCCTGCCGCGGTTCAACGCCAACCGGATGGTGGGCGACTACCTGGCGCAGTTCTACGGACCGGCGGCGCGCCAGGGGCGGCGGTTTTCGCGGGATGATTTCCGCGGCGCGCGGGACGTGGCGGTGTGGAAGAACAAGGTTCGTGCCGCGTGGCCGGGCGTGAAGTTGCGCCGCCTGGAAACCGGAACGCCCTCGCGCGCGCAGTACGGGGAACACCTGCGGATCGAAGTGGCGGTGAACCTGAACGGACTGGAGGCCAGCGACGTGCGGGTCGAACTGCGCCTGGACGATGTCACGCGCGAGGGTAGCGATGCCACCGTGGGCCGGTTCTTCGTCCATGCGGCGGGACTACCCGAATCCGGGGAGCACCGCTATGTGCTCGACTTCACGCCCGAGTATTGCGGGAAATTCGATTATCGGATCCGGCTATATCCGTACCACGATCTGCTGACACACCGGTTCGAGCCCGGAATGATGCTCTGGCTGTAGCGGCCAACGCACCGCGACGGCAAACCCCCTCTCCCGCCTGCGGGAGGGTTTGGGCGAACGCACCGGGACGACAAAAACCCCTCTCCCGCTTGCGGGAGATCTGGGGCGAACGCACCGGGACGACAAACCCCCTCTCCCGCTTGCGGGAGAGGGCGGGGGTGAGGGTGCGGAGCGGACGGAACCCGCCGCCGGGCGATCAGAACCGGAACGCCGACGGCTGCAGCGCGTTTCGCAGCGGCCTGGTTACCGTTTCGAACAGGGGCAGGGTTTCGTAGTTGCTATCGGTGACCCGCGTGACGATCTGCGCGCTCATCGCGGGTTCGCAGCCGACCACCGCCGCAATGCGGCCGCCTACCTTGAGCTGTTCCAGCAGGCTCTTCGGCAGCATCGGCAGCGATCCGGAGACGATGATGACGTCATAGGGTGCGTGCGCCGCCCAGCCCCGCGCGCCGTCGCCGGTTTCCACATGGGTGTTGTGTACCCCGGCGCGTGCGAGATTGGCGGCACCGAACTCCGCCAGCCGCGGGTCGATCTCGATGGTCCAGACCGTCTGCGCCTTGTGGGCGGCAAGCGCCGCCATGTAGCCTGAGCCCGTGCCGATTTCCAGAACCTGCTCGTGCGGATGAATCCGCAGTTCCTGAAGCAGTTTGGCCTCGACCTTCGGCGCCAGCATTGCTTCCCCGGTGACCTCGCCGTCCAGGTTGAGCGGCAGCTCGAAGTCCGTGAACGCGAGCGTGCGCAGATGCGGCGGGACGAACTCCTCGCGCTTGACGACATAGAGCAGATCCAGCACCGACGGCTCCAGCACCTCCCACGGGCGGATCTGCTGCTCGACCATGTTGAACCGGAATCGTTCGAAATCGGCTTGCGGAGGAACGGTCGATTCGGTAGCGGAGGTGGACATGGCGAGGTTCTCGGGCAGGTTGCGCGGAAATGCAGCGGTTGGAAATCGTGCAATGTTACCGGGGTGTGGCCGAAACCCCAACTACCCACGGCATCACCGGGTGCGGCCGCCGACGGGAAAGCCGGGAACTGAGGGCGAAACGCCCCGATTTGCCGCGATTCGGGATCCCCGCGTTTGCATACGATTGCTGAATTTTCCCGCCCGCCCTCCCCTGTTCCTTCTTATCGACATCGTGATTTCCGCTCTGATCGAATCTCTCGCCGACGTCACGTCCCATCGGGACCGGGACGAAGTCGACTGCGCGATCGCCGCGATGTTGTTCTCCCATGTTCATCCGGCGCGCGTGTGCGTGTACCGGGTCCTGCGGGGCGAGGGGGACGAACCCGTGGAATCCCGGCGCGTGCAGTTGCGCGCGGTCGCCGACGCGGCGGGCGCGCGGACGGTCGGTTCCGCTGACGGAACCGGCGCGGATCGGCAGGGGCTTCCGACGATCGGTTCGCGGGTGCCGTGGGGCGAATGTGTGCAGCGCGCCGACGCCGTGCACTACGTTGCCGACGACATTCGCGAGCCCGGATCCGTGAACACGGTGCTCCCGATCATGGCGGATCACGGTCTGATCGGTTTGCTGGAAATCGAACTTCACGTCGGCGGCGCGTTTCTGCGCCCCGCGGATATCCGCCTCGTCCAGGCGGTGTTGCGCATCCTGCGCAACCATCTGAGCGTGCTGGACTATGGAGAGCGGGATACGCTCACCGGCTTGCTCAATCGCCGCACCTTCGAGACCCGGTTCGCGAAGCGACGGGTTTCCTGCCACCGGGCCGGAGACGACCACCGCGCCGGCGCGCGTACCAACTGGATCGGCATCGTCGATGTCGATCGCTTCAAGACGATCAACGATACCTTCGGCCATCTCTTCGGCGACGAGGTGCTGCTGCTCATCGCCCGCCGGATGCAGGAGACCTTCCGCCATTCCGAGACCTTGTTCCGGTTCGGCGGCGAGGAGTTTCTCGTCATTCTCGACGACGCCGAGGAATCGGGCGCGATGACGGCGTTCGAACGGTTCCGCAAGGCGATCGAAGGGCATCGGTTTCCGCAGATCGGGCAGGTCACGGTCAGCATCGGCATTACCCGCATCGATCCCTACGACATTCCCGCCTCGGCCGTCGATCGCGCCGATTCGGCGCTCTATTTCGCCAAGGAGCACGGCCGCAACCGCACGTTGGCCTACGAGGCGCTGGTGCGGGATGGCCTGCTTTCCCGGAAGGCCGTGCAGGCTGCCGAACTCGAACTGTTTTGAACGTTTCCCGGCGGGCGCCTCAACCGCCCGCTCCCGCGACGGCGGGAGCGGGTGCGCGCGATGAAACGGCGCCGGCGCCCCCGATTGCCGTCCGGATCGCCCGCAGCAGGTCCACGGGCGTCGGCGGGCATCCGCCCACCTCGACATCCACCGGAATGACGTTCGCCACGCGTCCGCGGCAGGCATAGCTCTCGCCGAACACGCCGCCGTTGCAGCCGCATTCGCCCACCGCCACCACCCGCTTGGGCGCCGGAACGGCGTCGTAGGTCCGCCGCAGCGCGGCTTCCATATGTGCCGATACCGGTCCGGTCACCAGCAGCAGATCGGCATGGCGCGGGCTGGCGACGAATTTGATTCCGATGCCTTCGAGGTTGTAGTAGGGGTTGTTGAGCGCCTGGATCTCGAGTTCACAGCCGTTGCACGAACCGGCGTCCACCTGCCGGATGGCGAGTGCGTGTCCCAGAAGGGCCAGGATTTCCGCCTGGATCGCGTGTGCCTCGTGCGTCGTGATGGCCGCGGCACCATCGGTTGGCCCGTTTTCGGCGGCGGCGGAGGGCGGCGCCTCGGAAATGGTGCCGACGCGGATGATCTGGCGAAGCAGGCGAAGCGGCATGATATGGGCGTCGAAATGGAGCCGGGGTCAGAGATCGTGCCCCGAGTAGCTCAGGTTGAAGGACTTGTTGATCAGGGGAAAGTCGGCAACGATGTTGCCCAGGATGGCATGCTCCAGCGCCGGCCAGTTCTGCCATGACGGGTCGTGGCCGTGCGCGCGCCGGATGCGTCCCTGTCCGTCGGACTCGATCGCGACGAACACTTCGCCGCGCCATCCTTCGACGGCACCGGCCGCAAAGGCGTTCGGCGCGGCCGCGCCGACATGGGTCCGGATCGGTCCGTCGGGGACATCGCGGGCGATGTCGCCGATGAGTCGCAGGGACTCGTAGATCTCGGCGAAGCGCACCGCCACGCGGGCCGCGACATCGCCGCCCGCCGACCGCGCCATGTGCACGCCGAGCCGATCATAGGGGGGAACCGGCAGCGCCACGCGCAGATCGGTTCCCAGGCCGCTCGCGCGTGCCGCCATGCCGGTGCAGTGCAGCCGCGCCGCCAATTCGCGGTCCATGCGGCCGGTGCCGACGAATCGATCCTGCAGGCCGGCATGCTCGTCGTAGATCGACTGCAGCTGGTGGACCTCGCCGTCCAGCACCGCGCAGTCTTCCCGCAGCTGCGCGAGCGTCGATGTGGGGAGGTCGCCGGCCACGCCGCCGGGAACGATCCAGTCCATGCCGAGGCGGTGCCCGAAAATCTCCCGGTTGCGACGCAGCCAGATTTCGCGCAGGCGGGAGAACTGGGCGAGGCCGAACGCGAACGCGGCATCGTTGCCCAGTGCGCCCAGGTCGCCGAGGTGATTGGCGATGCGCTCGCGCTCCAGCGCCAACGCCCGCAGCCATTGCGCGCGCGTCGGCGCCTCGGTCGCACAGAGCGCTTCGGCAGCCATGCAATACGCCCAGCGGTAGGCTACGGTGCTGTCACCCGAGATGCGCGCCGCCAGGCGCGCGCCTGCCGCGACGTCCATGCCCTCGAAGCGCTTTTCGATTCCCTTGTGGGTGTAGCCCAGGCGTTCCTCCAGTCGCAGGATTTTTTCGCCGACGACCGAAAAACGGAAATGCCCCGGTTCGATGATGCCCGCGTGCACGGGGCCTACCGCGATCTCGTGCACGCCGTCGCCCTCGACGGCGACGAAGTCGTAGTGCTCGTCCTGCGCCGGAAAGCGTTCCGGGCCCCGGGCCTCGCGTCGCAGCGGGAAGTACGTTTCGGGCCAGGCCGCGTGGCGCAGCCAGGGGCGGGTGTCAGATGCCGATTCGGTCCGGATGCCGGTGAGATCGGCGATGGCGCGCTGCATGCGCGCGGCGGGCGGGAACTCGGCGGCGAGGTCCGGGTATTGCGGGCGTACCTCCTCGGCGTCTGCTTCGGTCGGATCGATCGGCAGGTCGAGCCAGAGGAACCCCTCGGCGGTCGCATAGACCGCGGTGACGGCGAAACGGCCATCGTGCGCGCGCCGGTCGGTTCCCCAGAGCGCGACCAGGCGCCCGTCACGGCGACGAACCAGGCCGGCGGCATCGCGCCATTGACGCGGGGTCACCACGGTGCGCCAGACCGGCAGCGCGCCGGCAAGGCGGGCGAAGCCGCAGGGCAGTTCGGGAAGCGGGGTGTCGATCATGAAGCCAGCAGCGTCACGGCCTGCCGGTACCAGTGATCCAGGAACGGCGGCACGAAAATGCCCAGCGTCAACACCAGGCCGAGATGCACGAACACCGGTAGCAGGGCGGGAGGATGGGTGGCGGGTGCGAGATTGGATTCGCCGAAGACCATCCCTTGCACGCGGCCGAAGACCGCGGCAAAGGCGATCGCCAACGCTGCGAGCAGGATCGGCGTGGTCCACGGTTGCTGGTGCATTGCACTCGTGAGGATCAGGAACTCGCTCGCGAACACGCCGAAGGGCGGCATGCCCAGAATCGCCAGCGTGCCGAGGATGAGCCCCCAGCCCAGCGTCGGGCTGGCGTGCAGCAAGCCGCGGATGTCCTCCATCACCTGCGAGCCGGCCCGCTGCGTGGCGTGGCCCACGGTGAAGAAAATCGCCGACTTGGTGAGCGAATGCACCGTCATGTGCAGCAGCCCCGCAAAGCTCGCGATCGGCCCGCCCAGGCCGAAGGCGAAGGTCATCAGCCCCATGTGTTCGATCGACGAGTAGGCGTACATGCGCTTGACGTCACGCTGGCGCCACAGAAAGAACGCCGCGACCACCACGGAGATGAGCCCGAATCCGACCATCATCTTGCCGGGCATGCCGTTGTGGATGGCGCCGTCGGCAAGCACCTTGCAGCGCAGGATGGCGTAGAGCGCCACGTTGAGCAGCAGGCCCGAGAGCACCGCCGAGATCGGCGTCGGCCCCTCGGCATGGGCGTCGGGGAGCCAGTTGTGGATGGGCACCAGGCCCACCTTGGTGCCGTAGCCGATCATCAGGAACACGAATGCCAGGCCGAGGATGGTGGGTTCGAGCGACTTTTTGACCGCGACCAGGTGGGTCCATAGCAGCGCGCTTTCGCCGCCGCCGACGACGCGGTCGGCGGCGAGATAGAGCAGCATCGTGCCGAACAGCGCCTGGGCGATACCGACGCCGCAGAGAATGAAGTATTTCCATGCGGCTTCGAGGCTGGCGGGCGTCCGGTATACCGATACCAGCAGCACGGTGGTGAGGGTGGCCGCCTCCATCGCCACCCAGAGCACCCCCAGGTTGTTGGTGGTGAGGGCCATCAGCATCATCGCGCAGAAGAGCTGGTACATGCTGTGAAAGAGGCGCATCCGCGGCGCGGTCATTTTCCCGATATCGCGTTCATGACGCATGTACGGGCGCGAGAAGATCGCCGTCGTGAAGCCGACGAGCGCGGTGAGCGCCACGAGAAAGGCGTTGAGCGGGTCGATGAAGAATCGCTCGCCGAATCCCAGCACCGACGTGCCCAGCAGGACTTCGCCCGTGAGCCACAATGCGGCGGCGAAGGTGACCGCGCTGAAGCCGATGTTGATTTCGGGGCCGTCATCGCGGTGGCCCGTGAGGGCGAGCGTGATGCCGCCGGTGATCGGCACGGCGAGGGTGCAGAAGAGGGCGATCAGGGCGGGGTGGATGGCAACCGGCACTATTCCTCCTTGAGCCGCTCGAGGTTCCGGATGTCGAGGCTGTCGAACTGCTCCCGGATCTGGAACATGAACACCCCCAGGATCAGTACGCCCACCAGCACATCCAGGCCGATGCCCAGCTCGACGATCATCGGCATGCCGTTGGTGGCGGCCGTCGCCGCGAAAAACAAGCC
>JAJYBQ010000103.1 GCA_021778935.1 Pseudomonadota bacterium
CGGACGTCCTCGCGCAGGTGGCGGCGCTGCGCGGGCGGCGCGTCGGCCGCGGTCACCAGGATGCGGCCCGGGTGCTCCCGCACCTCGTTCTGGCGGACGAAGAGGGCGGCCTGCGCGGCGGCGTCGTAGCCGTGCACGTCGTCGTCCACGAGCACGCCCGGAGTGCCGCGCAGGGCCGCGAGGAGGTGGCTGCGGCCGCTGCCTTGCGGCCCCCACAGGTGCAGGAACTGCGGGCCGCGTCCGGCCTGGACGTCGCGCAGCGCGGCGAGCGCGGCGCCGTTTTCGCCCGGCACGAAGTTGTCCAGCGTGGGGGCGGGCGGACGGAGCAGGTCCAGTGCATATTGGTGCGGTCGGCGCTGGGGTGCGGATTCCATGGCGGGGTCCGGGCGGTGATGGGGCGCGGGTACAATCCGGGCCTTCCCAAAAGAGCCGGTAGTTTACGGAAACGCGACATGTCTTCCGCGCAGGATTCCCGTTCCAATGCTCCCATGACCTACGCCGGTGCCGGTGTTTCGATCGACGCCGGCGATGAACTCGTCCGACGGATCAAGCCGCACGCCGCGCGTACGATGATTCCAGGCGTGCTGGCCGGGATCGGCGGATTCGGCGCGCTGTTTCAGATGCCGGCCGGGATGCGCGAGCCGGTGCTGGTGAGCGGAACCGACGGCGTCGGCACCAAGCTCAAGCTGGCGTTCACGCTCGACGGCCACGACGGGGTGGGGCAGGATCTCGTCGCAATGAGCGTCAACGACATCCTGGTTCAGGGCGCGCGTCCGCTGTTCTTTCTCGACTACTTTGCCTGCGGCCGCCTCGACGTCGCGGTGGCGGAGCGCGTGGTGGCGGGAATCGCCCGCGGCTGCGAACGGGCGGGTTGCGCGCTGATCGGCGGTGAGACGGCCGAGATGCCGGGGATGTATCCCGACGGCGAATACGACCTGGCGGGGTTTGCGGTGGGCGCGGTGGAAAAATCGGCCATCATCGACGGTTCAACCATCGGCGATGGCGATGCCGTGCTCGGTCTGGCATCGAGCGGACCGCATTCCAACGGCTATTCGCTGGTCCGCCGCATCGTCGAATCCGCCGGGGCCGACTATCAGGGCGATTTCCACGGCGGCACCCTGGCGCAGGCGCTGCTGGCGCCGACCCGCATCTACTGCAAAGCGGTGCTGGCGGTGCTGGATCGGGTGCCGATCAAGGGCATGGCACACATCACCGGCGGCGGCTTGCTCGAAAACATTCCGCGGGTGCTGCCGGAGGGCACGCAGGCGGTGCTTCAGCGCGACGCCTGGACGCGCCCGGCGATCTTCGACTGGCTGCAGCGCGCCGGGCGGGTGGACGATCAGGAGATGCACCGCGTGTTCAATTGCGGCATCGGCATGGCGATCATCGTTGCCCGGGGCGATGCGCAGCGCGCGCTCGCGGAGTTCGCTGCGCTGGGCGAAACCTGCTGGGAAATCGGTTCGATCCGCGCCCGCGCCGCCGATGCGCCGGCGTGCGTGGTGGCGTAAACGCGCGGCGACCTTCCGGGTCGCTAGCGCCGGTCCGCGATTTCCCGTTCCAGTTCCGGCAGCGCCGTCTCTGCGAACGGATCGATTTTTCGTGCGTCGCGCATCGAGCGCAGCCAGGTCATCTGGCGTTTGGCGAGCTGGCGGGTCGCCGCGATGGCGGCCGCGCAAAATTGCGGGAACGGAGTTCCCTGCTCCAGATGCTCCCATGCCTGCCGGTAGCCGACGCTGCGTAGCGCCGGCAGATTCGCGTGCAGGTCGCCGCGTGCCCGCAGACGCCGCACTTCGTCCAGGAATCCCTGTGCCAGCATGGCGTCGAACCGCGCTGCGATCCGCTGGTGCAGGACGGCGCGATCCTCCGGCAGGAGCGCGATGGTCCGCACCGCGAGCGGCGTGCGGTGCGATTCGCGCAACAGCTCCGAGAGCGGACGCCCGGCGGCTGCGAACACTTCGAGCGCCCGGCCGATGCGCTGGCGGTCGTTGGGCGCCAGCCGCGCCGCAGTTTCGGGGTCGACCGCGTGCAGGCGCGCATGGAGCGCGGGCCAGCCGAGGTGCGCGCCTTCGCGTTCGATGGCTTCCCGGACCGCCGGGTCGCTCGACGGCAGCTCTGCCAGTCCTTCGCGCAGTGCCCGCGCGTACATCATCGTGCCGCCGACGATGAGCGGCACGCGTCCGCGCGCCCGGATCTCGCCGACCGCGCGTTCGGCATCGCGCAGAAACTCGGCGGCCGAGTAGGGTTCCGACGGATCGCGGATGTCGAGAAGATGGTGGGGAACCCGGGCGCGGTCCGCGGCATCGGGTTTGGCCGAACCGATGTCCAGTCCGCGGTAGACCTGCGCCGAGTCGATCGACACGATTTCCGCATCGTGCACACGGGCCAGTTCGAGTGCGAACCAGCTCTTCCCGCTTGCGGTGGGGCCCAGCAGGAGAATGGCAGGCGCCGCGCTCATCTTCCGCGGAGGAACATCCGGTCCAGATCCTCCATGCCGACCTGCACCCAGGTCGGGCGCCCATGGTTGCACTGGTCGGCGCGCTCGGTCCGCTCCATGCGCCGCAGCAGGGCATTCATCTCATCCAGCGTGAGGCTGCGGTTCGCCCGAACGGCCGCGTGGCAGGCCATCGTCGCCAGGAGCTCGTCCCGATGCTCGGTGCAGCCGCGCTCCGAGCCGGTCTCGCGCAGTTGTGCGAGCACGCCGCGCACCAGGGCCGGCGCGTCGGAATCGGTGAGGGGCGCGGGAACGGCGCGCAGGGCCAGCTGGCCGGGGCCGGCAGGATGCAGGTCCAGGCCCATGCGGGCGAGCGCGTCGGCGTGGTCCTGCGCAGTCGCAATATCCAGGGGATCGGCGCGGAAGACGTGGGGGATCAGGAGTTCCTGCCGCAGCGGGGTATCGGCATTCCAGGACCGCTTGAGCTCTTCATAGACCACGCGTTCGTGGGCGGCGTGCATGTCGACGATGACCAGGCCACGGTCGTTGCGGGCGAGCACATATACCCCGCCGAGTTGCGCGATCGCGTATCCCAGGGGCGGGGCGAGGGAGCCGGATTCGGCGGCGCCATTTGTCACCGGTGCGGCGTATTCCGTCGGTTCCGGCTCGCGCGCACCGTCTGCCGGCAATCCGCCGTCCCCCGCCAGCATGGCGTCGATGCGCGCCCGGATCGCCGCCGACGGCGCGGTGCGGGAGGCGGTGCGCGGGGGGAGCCATGCAGAGTCGTCTGCCGCCGACGCGGGCGCCTGCAGGCTCAGGGCGAGATCGGCCTGGCGCGGCGTCGGCAGATCGGGCGCGCGCGGCGGGGCGAACCCGGCGGGGTGCGCCGTCGCCGGGTTCGGGACTGCCGCCGCGCCGGAGGGCGCGAGCGCACGTTCGACCGCCTTGCGCACGAATTCGTGTACGGCCGAGCTGTCGCGGAAGCGCACCTCGCTTTTCGCGGGATGGACGTTCACGTCCACCGCGCTCGGGTCGATCCGGAGGTACAGGCAGTAGGCCGCTTGGGCCGATCCGTGCAGTACGTCGGCGTAGGCCGCGCGCAGCGCGTGGGTGAGCAGTTTGTCGCGGACGTAGCGGTCGTTGACGTAGAAAAACTGCGCGTCGCCGCGTGCGCGGGCCGCGGTGGGGGCGCCGACCCAGCCGCGCAAGGCGATGGCGCCGGCGATCGGGCCCGAGCCGTCCGGATCGACGGCCGCATCGACCGCTCGGGCTCCCGCCGCAAACCCTTCCGGCATCAGGGCGGCGGCGCGGTCGCGCAGCGAACCCGCCGGCGCGTCGAGCAGCCGCCGGGCGTCGTGCCAGACCTGGAACGAGACGCCGGGGTGGGCCGCGGCGACGCGCTCGACGATCGCCGCGCAGTGCGCAAGCTCGGTGGCCTCGGAGCGCAGGAACTTGCGCCGTGCCGGGGTGGCATGAAAGAGGTCGTGGACCTCGATGCGGGTTCCGGGATTGCCGGCGGCCGGTTCGACGACCCCCTCGACGGAATCGATCCGCCATGCATGCGCTGCATCGGGTGTGCGCGAAACGATGGTCACGCCGGCGACCGAGGCGATCGCCGCCAGCGCCTCGCCGCGGAAGCCGAGGGTTCCGACGTGTTCGAGGTCGTCGAGGCTGGCGATCTTGCTCGTCGCGTGCCGCCGCAGGGCGAGGCCGAGCTGATCCGCCGCAATGCCGCTGCCGTCATCGGACACGGCGATCCGGCGCACGCCGCCACCCTGCAGGCGCACCTCGATGCGCCGCGCACCGGCGTCCAGGGAGTTTTCGATCAACTCCTTGACGACCGATGCCGGGCGCTCGACGACTTCTCCTGCCGCAATCTGGCTGATCAGGACGTCGGGCAGGACCCGGATCACGCGGGCAGGGGAATCGGTCATGGCGGGATTATAGGAAGCCGGGAACCCGGTGGTGGCGCGGGGCGGCAGCCGCCGGTCTTTCCTCGCGCGTTCCGCTGGGGTATATTGGAGCCTACACTTCGCCTGGGCGCCGATTGCCGGCTGCGGTCGGGCGGCTCCTCGTCCCTCCCGGTGGGAATTCCGCTTTGTCGCACGTCAACTGGTTCGATCTTTTCCGTTCGATCGATCACTTCCTGCTTTCGGTGGCACAGGGCCATGGCCTGCTCGCGTATGCGGCCCTCTTCGCCATCGTGTTTGCCGAAACCGGGATTGTCGTCCTGGCGTTTCTGCCGGGTGATTCGATGCTGTTCATTTCCGGCGCGATGTCGGCTGGCGGGACCCTCCATCCGGTGCCGCTGGTTCTGACCATCGCGTTGGCCGCCGTGTTGGGCAATGCGCTCAACTTTTTGATTGGCGCCTGGTTCGGTCACAAGATCTACGGTGGCACGATTCGCTGGATCAATCGTCATGCACTCGACCGCACGCACGCGTTTTTCGAACGCCATGGCGGCAAGACCGTGGTCGTCGCACGATTCATTCCTCTGGTGCGCTCGTTTGCGCCGCTCGTCGCCGGCGCGTCCGGCATGGCGTCGCATCGTTTCCACCTCTTCAGCGTGGCCGGTGCGGTGCTGTGGAGCGCGCTGTTCATCGGCGGCGGGTATCTGTTCGGCAACGTCCCGCTGATCCGCGATCACCTTGGGCTCGTACTCCTGGTCGGCTTGTCCGGGGCGTTCGGTCCCGTAGTCCTGATGACCCTTTTGCGACTGGTGCGCCGCTACCGCCTGGACACCCCAGCCGCCTGATGGAGCCGTCGGGCCCTTTGCCCTCCGGCGGCGTATCGCGCACGGTCCTGCTGGTCGATGACCACGACCTGATCCGCTTGGGAATCGAGTGCTTGCTGCGAAGGCTGGACGGGATTTCCTGTCGCGTGCTTCAGGGGCGGTCGATCGCAGAGGCGAAGGATCAGTGTGCGGCGGAACCGCAGATCGATCTCATCTTGCTCGACCTGAACGTCTGTGACGCCAAGGGGTTGCAGGGCCTGCGCGTGATGCGCGAGGCATTTCCGACCATCCCCGTGGTTGTGCTGACCGGGACGCAGGACGAATTCGTCGTCCGGCAGGCGCGCGCGATGGGCGCACGCGGGTATCTGCTGAAGTCGTGGAGCCCGACGCGGTTGCAGAACTCGTTTACCCGGGTGCTGCTGCATCCGGCGGAAGCGGTCGGCGGGGATCCGGCCGATCTCCATGCGATTCCGCCCGCCGGCGTGCCGCCGCGCCAGCGGGTCGCGGAGCTGGGGACGCGACATGTCGAAATCCTGGAGCTGATCCTGTCGGGCTGCAACAACCGCGAGATCGCCAGCGCCACCGGGCTTTCGGTGGGGACGATCAAAAATTATGTTTCGGACATCCTGCTGACCCTGGATGTACGTTCGCGCGGTCACCTGATCAGTCTGTTTCACTGAACAGGCGGAGGGCAGCGGGTGCCCGCCTGGCTGGTGCCCTCCTGTTTCGCATCTCGACATCGGGGCCGCGTGGGAGGGTGACGGCGAACACGCTGCCGCGTCCGGGCTCCGAGCGGAGCGCGACCGGCGCCTGCAGGGCGCCGGCCATCCGGGACACGATGTTCAGTCCGAGGCCCGTCCCCGGACTGCGGTCCGCAGACGGAGCACCCCGGTAAAACTCGTCGAAGATGCGCTGGTGTTCGTCGCGCGGGATACCGGGGCCGCTGTCGCGCACTTCGATGCGCACACATCCCGAGCCGGCACGGCGGCAGACGATCTGTACGCTGCCCCGCAGCGTATAGCGCAATGCGTTGTTCACCAGGTTGGCGAGAATCCGGCGCAGGATGGCGGGATCGCTCACCACGGTTTTGGCGGTATGGGTCACCCGCAGGCGCAAGCCGCGCTCCCGCGCTACCGGACCGAATTCGGTTCCCAGGTCGCGAAGCAGATCGCCCGCCGGGAAGGTCTGCACGTTCGGATGGAGTGCTCCCGAATCGAGGCGGTAGACATCAAGCAGCGAATCGAGCAGCGCAGTCATCGACGTCGTCGCCTGGTCGACTCGGTCGCAGAGCAGAAGCGCTGCCGGATGCGCCAGATTGCGTCGCAGCGCCGTGGAAATGAGTTCGATCGCATGCAGGGGCTGGCGCAGATCGTGGTTCGCCGCCGCGAGGAAGCGGGATTTCGCTTCTGCGGCGGCTTCTGCGGCCTCCTTCTGTGCCTGGATCCGCTGGGTCTGGCGCAGCACGCGGTTGTAATCGCTGAGGTCGGTGATCGTGACGACCAGGGTCAGGCGCCCATCCACTTCGAGTCTGCGCCCCGCGATATGGGCATCAAAGTTCGTTCCATCCTTGCGCCGTCCGATGACGGTATACGGTGCGACCGACTTGCCGGCGATCCGCTCGCGCAGGCGTTCGGCGACCAGATTCCGGTACTCCGGTTCGACCATGTCGAGGACCGGGATCGTCAGCAATTCCTCGGGGCTGCGACCGACCAGTTCGGCGAAGTACGGATTGGCGTAGAGGATGCGCTGGTCGACGACATCCAGGACGAAAAGCCCTACCTGCGCTTCATGCAGTAGCGCCGGGCCGTGCCGGGCGAGCAACTCGGCGGGCGCATATGGCCGCCCGTCTGTCTCGGCTTCGGTGGCACCCTGCTCGTCGCACATCGGTTTTCGGGGGGAGGCCAAGCGTGTTGGGGAAATTGGGGAAAATGCGGGCTCGGGAATCCGTCAGCGGTCCGGGAAATTGTGAAGAAACGATGATTAAGAAAATTTCACGTTAGAGTACCAACAAATCGACGTCGTCGACCATGCGTTTGCGCGCGATCGTCAGCGCGCTGTGCAACCGTGCACGGACGTCGTCGTCGTATCCCCGCTCGGGGTGGCACGCGATGAGATTTTCGCAATATGGTACGAACCAGTATGCGCGGTCGTCGAGCGCGACCCAGGGGCTGTCGGTCATGTCGTGGGCGCGCAACCATTGCTCGCATTCGGCGTGCCGGTGATAGGGGGTGCGATGGGCCGCGGTCGAGAAATCGCTGAAACAAGGGGTCATGCCCACGATCCGGCGACGCAACGGTTCCGGTAGCACCTGCAGCAGTTCCTGCTCGGCGTACATCGTGCGCCAGGACGTCGAGAGCACGATTCCCACCTCGGGAAACTGTTCCAGCGTCGCGGACAACCGGTCGGCGTTTTCAAACAGCCGGTCGACGGTGGGGCAGGGGTCAGGGTGCAATACCCCGTCGAAATCCAGAAACAGAATCATCTGTGGCACCTGCGAAGCGGCCGCAAATCCGGCCATCTGCTGAAATTTCGACATCCCCGGAAAGGACTTTAGACGGTTCGGCCAGGCATTTGTCTGAGGCATCATCCCCATTTGGCGCGTCATCCGCGGCATGCGGCGTGGCCCGGCCGTCCATACGGTGTGGCATAGGGTGCGGCATAGGGTGCGGCATACAATCGCGCCGGTTCAGGACACGATGCAGGGAGCGATCGATGAAGAGGGAGATCATTGCAACGTCCGAGGCGCCCGCGGCGATCGGCCCATATTCGCAAGCGGTGAAAGCCGGGCCGATGGTGTTTCTGTCCGGCCAGATCGGGCTGGATCCGGCGACGGGGGAACTGGTGGGCGATTTCGAGGCGCAGGTGCGGCAGGCGTTTGCGAACCTGGCCGCGGTGGCACGCGCGGCGGGAGGCAGTCTGGCCGACGCCGTCAAGTTCACGCTGTTCCTGACCGATCTC
>JAJYBQ010000104.1 GCA_021778935.1 Pseudomonadota bacterium
GGGAGTGGCGCCCCGCCGTGCGGCGGCGAAACGGAGGTTGCCGTCGCCGCACCGGGCTTGCGACAATCCCGCTGCCGTACGCGGAGGGCGGCGGCCTCCGATTTTGACAGTGGTGCTCGTGTACGGATGGCATCGTGATGGAAATTTCCCTGGGAATCCCTGACGAGGCGTCGCGTGCCGGCCGAGATTGTGCCGGGGAGCAGACGGATCCGGGTGGGAGACCACGCGCCGTCGGGGCAAGATCGGCCCGCACGGCTGCGGATTCCGTGTATTGCGGGGCATTCGCAGGCTCGTCGCGGGGGGGGTGGTGGCGGCGGTTGCTCGCGACGGTTTTGCAACACTTCTGGTTCAAGTGTTTCGGATCGGTTTTTTTCATCGGCGTTTTTTTCGCCGCCTACGTGTTTCTCCTGCGAAACCCGGTCCACCCGGTGCACGTGATGCCGGTGACGCTGCCCGACCGATGGATCCATTTTTCCCCGGTGGCGTTGCCGGTGTATTTGTCGCTTTGGGCATACATATCGCTGCCTGCGATGTTGGCGGAGACACGCGAAGAGATCGTTCGGTATGGCGTGTGGATGGCCGCCATTTGTATTTCCGGGCTGACCGTCTTCTATTTTTGGCCCACGGCGATTCCGCCGGAAAATATCCGCTGGGAACGCTATCCGGGAATGGCGTTCCTGAAGGGGGCGGATGCCGCGGGCAATGCGTTCCCGTCCTTGCATGTCGCGACCGCGGTTTTTGCAGCCATTCGCTTGAATGCTGTCTTGCGAAAGATCGGTTGTTCCATCCGGGTTCGGGGAATCAGTGTGCTCTGGGCGGCCGGGATCGTCTTGTCGACGCTCGCGACCAAGCAGCATCTTGCGATAGATGTTGCCGGCGGAATCGTGCTGGCACTCGGCTTCGCATTCCTGTCCAGGCGGATGCCGGAGGGATGCGGTGGCGGGGACCGCGGTAGGTATTGCGGGTGAGCGCCGTGGATCGAATGGAGGCGCAGTGTTCCCAATCGCATGTGGTGATCATCCCGAGCTATAACCCAGGGCTCCGTGGAGTCGAAACGCTGCGTGCGGCTCGTGCCGTGTGGTGTCCGGTGTGGGTGATCGTCGATGGCAGCACGGACGGGTCGCGGGAGCAGTTTGCGGAGATGGCGAGGGCTGACCCGGGCGTGCGCGTGCTGGGTTTGGAAAAAAATGGCGGGAAGGGTGCCGCGGTGCTGCACGGCGTTCGCCATGCTGAACAGGAGGGATTCACCCACGTACTGGCGATGGACTCCGACGGTCAGCATCCCGCGCAATCGATTCGGGAATTCATGCATCTCTCGCGGGAAAATCCGTCCTGCATGATCCTGGGTACACCGGTATTCGGTGCCGATGCGCCGCAATTGCGCGTGCGTGGGCGCCGCATTTCGAACTGGTGGGCCAACCTGGAAACATTGGGGATGGGGATCGGCGATTCCCTGTTTGGATTTCGCGTATATCCGATCAAGCCCCTGCTTCATGTCATGAATCAGAGGCGCTGGATGCGGAGATTCGATTTCGATCCGGAGGCGGCCGTTCGTCTGTGTTGGGAGGGGGTGAGGCCGGTGAATGCGCCCGCCCCGGTACGCTATATCCCTCGCGAAAACGGCGGGGTTTCGCATTTCCGCTACGTTCGAGACAACCTGTTGCTGACCTGGATGCATATCCGGCTGATGATCGGATTCACGTTGCGCCTGCCGCAACTTCTCTGGCGGCGCGTGCGGGAAAACTCCCCGGATTGATCGCGTCGTATACGACGGTGGCGCGTCCCGACAGCATCAGCCGATCGCCGGCGCGGATTGCAAATTTATAGAGCGCACCCGAATCATCCGCCGAAAGAGATTCGACCTCGATCTTCAGCGGCGCAGGCACGTCGTCGAGATACGCTGCAAGAAAGACGATCCCGCGCATTCCGGCCAGTAGTCCCGCGCGAGGTTTGGGAAGCGGAGTGCCGTGGACCCCCGCTCGTCGCAGTCCGGCGTGGATCGCCATGGCCTGCGCGGCATACTCGATCCCGCACGCGATAGGAAGGCGGCCTTGCGAATCCCGGAGTGGATTTCCCGGCAGAACGTGGCTTCGGGCGACGGCAACAAGCCGTTCGTCGTCGTATCGTTCGACTTCGTCGAGCAGGATCATCGGGCCCGCATGGGGAATGAGCGCCGCAATTGCGCGCTTGTCGACGTGGGTCATGTGGGGTCTATTTCAAGCTCGAGTCTCAAGTCATCGAGATAATCCAGGCGCACCTGCGATCGCTCGCCGACGGCAATTCGCTCGAGAACGGGGAGCCCTCTTCCCGGTGGCGAGCCGCGGCGGACGGCTTCCAGAACGGGGTTGATCATTCCGTCGGCTTCTCGGTCGGTGAGGCCCACGCGGAGGCGTGCAAGGCTTCGGGAAGTGGGTTCGCTGGAGAGAACGAGCGCGATCGCGAAAGCTCCCGAGATGGGACGCGCCAGATGGAGCGGGGCGGGATAGGGGGCGTCGAACGCGGTGGCAAGAACGTGTCTGGCGCCCGCGCCGAACATCGACATGGCCTCCAGCATGGCCGCGGAAAAGCTCCCATCGAACGCACTCAAGGTGGTCGAGGACGTCATCGCCCCGGATGCGATCGCCCAATAACCCGCTGCGGCATTGTGGACCGAGTTGTGAAACCGGGTGGGGGATATCGCATGATCGGCGGGGTCCGGCGACGCCAGCGCGGTGCAAATTGCGCAGCAGTTTTCGCCATCGGCGCTCGATGTTGCAAAAACCGTTGGCAAGGTTCGCGCATCCACCTCGGCGGCCGCCACTGCCTCGAAACCGACGCCCAACGCCAGGTTGACCACCTTTCCGGCTCTACGCCGTTCCGCCGTGGGGAGCTTCGGGCATGGCGGGATCGGGAGGTCCGTGTCGGAGCGCGCCGCCGCACCGCGCAGGATTTCCCGCGCGCTGGGCCAGGTATTGAAACCGTGGCCGAATATTCCGATGCCCGCTACCCATGCATCCATTGCCGTCATGGCGGGCGTCAATCCGTTGCCTTGCCGAGGATCAGGGCGCAATTCGAGCCCCCGAATCCGAACGAATTGCTCAAAACCCGCCGTATGTCGGCCCGGCAAGGGGTGCGGACGAAGTTGCAATGCAGGCTCGGATCGATTACGTCGGTGGTAATGCCTCCGGGAATGGTTTGCTCCTGTATCGCAAGTGCGGACAGGATGATTTCAACGGCGCCTGCCGCCCCAAGCGTATGGCCGGTCGCGCCTTTCGTCGAACTGCTCGGCGTTTTCCTGCCGATCGCATGGATCACCGCGATGTCCTCCGCGGAATCGTTGGTGCGGGTTCCGGTGCCGTGCAGATTGACATAATCGATGTCTTCCGGTGACAGTCGTGCCGACTTCAGCGCCGCGGTGATGGCAATGCGCGCGCCCAATCCTTCGGGATGCGGCGATGACATGTGGTAGGCATCGCTTGATTCGCCCGCGCCGATCAGGGCCACATCGCTCGGTGTACGGGAGCGATCGGGGCGTTCCAGCAGCACAAAGGCACCCGCCTCGCCGATCGAGATGCCGGACCTCGCAGCATCGAATGGCTTGCAGGCTGACGATGCGGTCAGCTCCAGGGAACGAAATCCGAACAGCGTCGTCCGGCACAGCGTGTCAACGCCTCCCACGACGGCTGCATCGATCACTCCCGCAGAAATCATGCGCGCTGCGGCGGGGAAAACCTTGGCGCTGGATGAACAGGCCGTGGAGATCACGAATGCGGGTCCTTCCAGCCTCAGGAACTGGCGTACGAAATCCGCGACGGAAAAACACGCGTGGGTCTTGCGATATTGAAAGCTCGCGGGCAGAGCGCCGGCGGCGTCGAGATGGGCGAAGGCTTCTTCCGTCTCGCGGATTCCCGAGGTGCTGGTCCCGATGAACACGCCAACTCGCCGGGGACCGTACGACGAGGCGGCCTCGAACACCCTATCCATGAAGCCGTCTTGCTGCAAAGCCGTGTATGCCAGGCGGTTGTTGCGGCAATCCCACCCGCCGAATCCGGGAGGAAGCCTGGTATCGGAGAGGGAGGAAACCTCACCGAGGTAGGTTTCGAAATCCGCGCCCTCGATCCGGAAATGGGTCAATCCGGATCTTCCTGCGACGATGGCCTGCCTATTGGGCTCCAGTCCAGCCCCCAGGCAGGTGGTCAACGTGAATCGCGAAAGCGTCAGGGGATACATGACAGCAGCGGCCTTGGCGAACTTCCCGAAAAGGCTTTCATGCGGACGATACCTGCTTCCGATCCACTTCGCTTGCGCGGTGGATCGGAACCCGGCTATGCACGGAAACGGATGTCTGCTACGAGCTCTTCACCCCGAAAAAGTTGCAGATCGATCCGGTCTGGACGGGTCTGTGTCAGCATGAGATCCAGGGTCGTTCCTGGCGTGACCGGACGGTGGAACTTGATCGATTCGATGTGCCGCAAAGAGAACGGCAGGCTCGCCGATGCGTCGAGAATCTTCATGGCTTCGGCGAGCATCCATGCTCCGGGAACAATGGGGTGATCCGGGAAATGCCCCGCAAACATGGGGTGCGAGGTGGGGATTTGGAGCCTGGCATGAAAGGACGACACCACTATTTCGTACGGTGCGTGGCGATGTGTTGTGCCAACGATCCCAATGTCTTGAAGATCTGGACGTTATTGCCGTCGTCAGCGCGAAGCTGCAGGCCATAGCGCTTCGATACCAATAGCGCGACCTCCAGAATGTCAATCGAGTCGAGTCCCAATCCTTCTCCGTAAAGGGGGGTATCTCCGGAGATATCGGCCGGCACCTCCGTAAGGTTCAAAGAGGTGATGATGAGGTATCGAATCTCTTCCTGGAGATCGGTTTCCTGGCCGGAAACAGATGGGAGGCCACTGCCGGCGGATGCGGATGGGGAATGAGACGTTGTCATCGGGGATCGCTTTTTGGGGGGCCTTCGCTTGTGCGACAGAAACCCATGCTGCCTGGAGGAATTTTAATCGGAACCGGGGGCGGGAATGCGAGGCGGGATTCGTCTAAAACATCCCTCCGTTGATCGCGATGATCTGTCCGGTGAGGTAGGAAGCTTGGTCGGAACACAGGAAGCCTACCAAATTCGCCACGTCATCGACGGTTCCTGCACGCTTCATGGGTACCATCGATTCGATGGTGGCGCGGTCGAAAATGCCGGCTGTGGTCGGCGTCGCAATGATGCCGGGAGCGACCGCATTCACCGTGATGCCCCGGCTGGCAAGTTCGATGGAAAGCGACTTGGTGGCGGCGTTCAGAGCTCCCTTTGCTGCCGCGTAATTGACCTGCCCCCGGTTTCCGACGAGCGCGCTGATCGAGGAAATGGGGACGATCCTTCCCCACCGTTCCCGGACCATCGGAAGAACGAGCGGTTGGGTGACATGGAAAAATCCATGCAGAGAGACATCGATCACCCGATGCCATTGTTCGATCCGCATTCCCGGGAACACGGCGTCATCATGGATCCCGGCATTGTGGACGAGGATATGGATGGCACCGGATTCGAGAAGCGCCTCCAGGGCGTTGCGCGTTTGCTCGAAATCGGTGATGTCAAAGTACACCGCCTCCGCGGATCCGCCCGCCGCAGCGATCTCTTCCGCAATTTCCTTTGCCGCATCGCGGTTTGCATTCGCATGCACGAAGACGTGGCATCCATCGGCGGCGAGCCGCCTGCAAATCGCGCCGCCGATGCTCCCACTCCCCCCCGTAACGAGTGCCCGCTTTCTCATGAGAATTCTCGCGCTTGCGCGTAAGGTTTTCCATGAGAGGATAGCAAAGCCGGGGAAACGATGGGCAGGGTCCGGCGAGGGTCCGGCGGCGACACGGCATGTCGTGACAAACGTGGCGCCGCGGCGAAGCGCTGTCGACAGCCTCGCGCACTTGGTGCATGATCCGACGAGTCCGTTCCGTACCGCGATGACTGAACCCGATGCGTCTTTGACCTCTGAACTCGGCGATGCAGCGATCCTGCGTCGCCAGGGGCTGGCCGCAGATTCGAATGGCGGCGCGGCGCATCGCACGTGCGGCGATGCGCTGAAGCGGGTCGGGCGATATGAGGAAGCGCTCGCCAGTTACGAGCGCGCGCTCGGGATCGATCCGAATGATGTCGAAGGGCATATCGGCCGCGGCTCCGTGTTGCGAGCGCTCATGCGCTTCGACGAGGCGCTTGCAAGCTTCGAGCGGGCGATCGCGCTTCGAGCGGGCGATGCCGAGATCCACTTTCATCGCGCAGTCGTGCTGCAGTTTTTGGGGCGGCTCGATGAGGCGCTGAGCGGGTACGAGCGCGCGCTCCGGATCTCTCCTGGCCTCGCCGAGGCCCACTACAACCGCGGAATCGCGCTGCAGGATCTCCGACGTTTCGAGGCGGCGCTGGCGTCGTACACGCAAGCGATCGATGTGATGCCATCCTACGCGGATGCCTATATCAATCGTGCCAACCTGCTCTCGCGGCTCGGACGCCTCGACGAGGCGCACGACGATCTCGTGCGGGCGAGAGCGGTCAAACCCGACTCTCCGGAGTTGCAGATCAACCTCGGCAACGTGCTGAGGCGCCTCGGGCGCTTCTACGAGGCGCTCGACCGTTGCGAACGTGCCGTCGCAATTCAGCCGAAATCGGCCGAGGCGCATCTCAATCTTGGCGCGGTGCTGTACGACCTCAACCAACCGGAGGCGGCCGTGGCGTGCTACGACCGGGCGCTCGCCCTTCGCCCGGACTTTGCCGGGGCGCATCAGAACCGGGCGTATGCGTTGCTGATGGCCGGGAACTTTGCGCGTGGCTGGGCGGAACACGAATGGCGCTGGAGAAACGACCAGGATCCGCTCTGGAACGAGCGGGCGCGATTTGCGCAGCCGCCGTGGCTTGGCGGCGAGTCGCTCGCGGGGAAGCGCGTTCTTCTCCACGCCGAGCAGGGGTTCGGGGACGTGATTCAGTTTTGCCGTTTTGCCCGCTGGGTCGCAGACCTTGGTGCAACGGTGATGCTGGAGGTGCCGCGTCCGCTTGCGACCCTGGTTGCGGATCTCGATGGGGTTTCGCAGGTCATCGTGTGTGGTGAGCCGCTGCCAACCTTCGATGCGCACTGTCCGCTCATGAGCTTGCCGCTGGCATTTCACACGGAGCTGTCGACCGTTCCCGCGCGGGTGCCATACCTCAAGGCTGATCCCGCGAAGGTGCGGCACTGGAAGGAAAGGCTGGGTCCGGCCCGGAGGACAAGGGTTGGTCTTGTATGGTCGGGCGGTTTCAGGCCGGAGCAACCGGACCTCTGGACGCTCAATCTGCGGCGGAACATTCCCTTGGCGAAGTTTGCGGGTTTGCGGGTTTGCGATGTCGAGTTTTTCGGCCTTCAGAAGGGCCAGGAGGCTCGATCGGAACTTGCGGACCTGATCGCGGCGCGGTGGGACGGGCCGACGATCGTCGACGTGGGAGAGGAGCTTGACGATTTTTCCGACACGGCGGCGCTGATGGAAAACCTTCACCTGGTCATCTCGGTGGATACCTCGGCGGCCCATTTGGCCGGTGCGCTGGGCAGGCCGGTCTGGCTGCTGAATCGATTCGACAGTTGTTGGCGCTGGCTGCTTGAGCGTACGGATAGTCCTTGGTATCCCACCCTCACGATCTACCGGCAGGCGAGTGCAGGGGATTGGGATGGCGCCATGGAGCGGGTGCGAGAAGACCTCTGTCGCAGAGTACAAGCACTCCGATTTCAACCCGTCGGCGGCGAAGATCCTGTTTCCGGTTGCTGCGGATCGCGTGCGTAAAAAAAATCGACGAGTTTCTTCCGCGGCGCGACCCGTCCCCCGAAGAAGGCGACTTCTTCCGTCGCACCCAATTTTCCCGGCGCAGCGCCCCGCAGCGAGGGCGGGGTTTGCTGTTGCCGCGTACTGCGCACCATGCTTCATGGTTGCGCCGCGGTGTTCCGCGTGAACGAAATCCTCGTCGATCCCCTTTACATCAAACGTTCCACGAAAATCGCGCTTTTGCGGTAACTCATTCAGATTGAAAGGGATTACCTTACCGGGCATCAATCCTGCTTGCTATCCGTACGGCGATACGCCCAAACGATTGTTGCGAA
>JAJYBQ010000105.1 GCA_021778935.1 Pseudomonadota bacterium
CGACGAGGATCGGCACCTGCCCGTAGGGATTCATCTGCGAAATCTCTTCGGGCTTGTTGAACAGGTCGACGTCCTTGATTTCGAAGTCCATGCCCTTTTCAAAGAGCACGAGGCGGCAACGCTGCGAAAACGGGCACGTCGTACCGGAATACAAGATCATGTTCGGGTCGCCTTCCTGATCGTTTACAAAACGCGCGTGCCCCGCGCACCGGCAACGGGACTCCTGCGGCCGGCCAAGGACGGGATGGAATCGCCTTGCCGGGGCAATGGCCGGGACAGCCTTCCATTTTACAATATGCGTATGCTGCAACGCATCTGGCTGCTGTTCGCCCAAACGACGACGGTCGGGTTGGCGCTCCTGTTCGTCGTTTCCACCATGAAACCGCAGTGGCTGGAGGCGGTCGGCGTGGCGCCGACCCGCCCGCCGGTGCATGCGCCCGTCTCGACCACCCCGACCCCGATCGGCAAGGCCGTGATCCGCCAGATCCCGCGCAACGCGGCGGAAGAGCGCGCGCAGGCGGTGGGGTCCTACGCGGATGCGGCGGCGCGCGCCATGCCGTCGGTGGTCAGCATCTACACCACCGAAAAGATCGATACCACCCCGGATGAAGCCATCGCGCGCCGCTTCTTCGGCGACAGCGTCGTGCCGCCTCCCCAGCAATACAGCAAGCTGGGGTCCGGCGTGATCGTCACCGAGGACGGCTACATCCTCACCAACAATCACGTCGTCGCGGCAGCGCAGAAGATCTCGGTGGCGCTCAACGACGGCCGCGCCCTGCCCGCCAAGATCGTCGGCACCGACCCGGACACCGACCTCGCGGTGCTCAAGATCGACGCCCCGCACCTGCCGGTGATGGATTTCGGCCGCTCCGAAAACCTGCGGGTGGGCGACGTGGTGCTGGCGATCGGCAACCCCTTCGGCGTCGGCCAGACGGTCACCATGGGGATCGTGTCGGCCCTCGGCCGGCGGATGAAGAACATCGGCGCGTTCGAGAGCTTCATCCAGACCGACGCCGCGATCAACCAGGGAAATTCCGGGGGTGCCCTCGTCGACACGCACGGACGCCTGGTCGGGATCAACACGCTGATCTACTCGCAAAGCGGAGGGTCCGTCGGGCTGGGTTTTGCCATCCCGACGACGATCATCACCCAGGTGATGCACCAGATCATCCACAACGGCTATGTGCGCCGCGGCTACTTCGGGATCGAACCGTTCGATATCACCCCGGAACTGGCGAAATCCCTGCACCTCCAGCGCACGGCCGGCGTATTCGTCTACGGCGTCTTGCGCCGGGGGCCGGCGAACCTTTCCGGAATGCGGCCCGGCGACATCGTACTGGCGCTCAACGACAAACCGGTCACCGACCGGCGCTCGCTGCTCGTGCAGATCGCCGAGCTCGCGCCCGGCAGCGTATCGACCGTGCGGATCCTGCGCGGGGCGCGCATGCTCACGCTACATGTGCGCGCGGGAGAGCGACCGGTGCAGAAGGCAGGGCCGTAGCGGGCGCTCCGGGAAACCGGCGGCGGGGTACTTCTGCGAGCCCTCACCCCCGCCCTCTCCCGCCTCCGCGGGAGAGGGGGCGCACCCTGCCCCCGCGCGGTTCGTCCGCCGCGTGGCGCCAGGGCACTGCCGCCACCCCGCCAACATGCGATTGCGGGGTGCGCTCAGCTCTTCGTCGTCAACTCGGTCGATGCCGAGGACTGCGCTTTCGGCGTTCCGAAAAAGGCCGCCAGCAGCACCCCGAGTTCGAACAGGGCCCACAGCGGCACTGCGAGCAGCATCTGCGACATCACGTCGGGCGGCGTGAAGATGGCCGCGATGACGAAGGCGCCGACGATCATGTACGGGCGCACCTGACGCAACCTGGCCACCGTCGTCACTCCCATGCGCACCAGCAGCATCACCGCGATCGGCACCTCGAACGCCAGACCGAAGGCAATGAACATGCGCATGACGAAATCGAAGTACTGCTCGATGTCGGGCGAGACGTTCACGGACTGCGGCGCGAAATGCGAAATGAAGTGGAACACCACCCCGAACACGACGTAGTAGCAGTAGGCCATGCCCCCGAAGAACATCAGCACGCTCGACACGATCACCGGCCCCGCGAGCCGCTTTTCGTGCTGGTAGAGCCCCGGCGCGACGAACGCCCACGCCTGATAGAGCACCCACGGCGAGGCCAGCAGGAATGCCGCGAACAAGGTGACCTTGAGCGGCACCATGAACGGCGCGATCACCCCGGTGGCAAGCAGCTTGGACCCCTCCGGCAGCGCCTTCATCATCGGCTGCGACACATAGTCGAAGATGCGCTTCATGAACGGCGATAGCGCGAAGAACGCAACCAGCACCCCGCCGGCCGCGCGCACCAGGCGCGCGCGCAATTCGATCAGGTGTGAAAGAAAGCCTTCTTCGGGAGGGGTGTTTTCGGGTTCCGCCATGATCCTTCGGCCGTTCCAGTTTCCATGCGGCCGCTAGCGGCGGATGCGCACCCGGTTGACCCGGGCGCGCCGCGCAAATTTGGTATTGCGCCCGCCGGGCGCGACATCGGGAAGCGCAACCTGCCGCTTCAAGCGTTCGAGTTCGCGCGCGACGTCGTCGATGGTCGGGCGTGGCCGATAGCGCCGGGAAAAATGCATGGGCGGGGGCGGCGGGTTGCCGCCGCCGATCCAGCCGGCATTGCGTCCGGTCAGGGGCGCCATCGCCTGCGATGCGGCAGTGTTGATCTGGGTCGCGGCGTTGTGCAGTTCGGTCTGTGCGTCGGTCACCGCGCCGCGGATCGAATCCTGGATATTGCGCGCGTTCTCGCGCGCCTCCTCCCCCAGTTGCCGCAGTTCGGAGAGGTGAATCTCGCGATCGATCTCGGAGCGTACATCGGAGATGTACGTCTGGGCCTTGCCGACCCACTGACCGAAGGTGCGGGCAACACGCGGCAACCGCTCCGGCCCCAGCGCGACGAGTGCCACGCCACCGATGACGAAGAGTTCTCCGAAGCTGAAGTCCAGCATGGCGATGCAACCGTGTGCAGTAATCGGTCCGGAACCGGGGGAAGCCCCCCTGCGCCACGCGAGCGGGAAGGGGGGATGAGGGTGCCGGCGCTGCGCACCCCCTCGGCCCCGCGCCGCTCCCGCCACGAACGGCAGGAGCGCGAACGGGGCGGGAGCGTCCGTTACGTGCCCGTCTTTTCGCGCGCCGTCACGTCGATCGTCTGCCCGGGGGTCTGCGGCGCGTTCTCGACCTTCTGCACCGGCGGCTGCGGCGCCGCCGAAGTGGCGTCGGACGTTCCCTCCTGCAGCCCCTCCTTGAACCCCTTCACGGCGGAGCCGAGGTCGCGGCCGACATTCTTGAGCTTGCTCGTGCCGAATACCAGGATGATCACCACCAGGACGATCATCCAGTGCCAAATCGAAAGTGAACCCATCGCGTGTCTCCAGAGAAGCCTCAGAGGCCCCGTTTCCAAGGGCGCGGGCCGCCGAGCAGGTGCATATGGAGGTGGAATACCTCCTGCCCTCCGCCGGGTCCGTTGTTGATCGTTATCCGAAACCCGTCGTCCGCAGCGTGTTCGCGGGCCAGATGCGGGGCCAGGAGGAGCATTTTACCCAAGAGTTCGCCATCGCCGGATTCGACCGTCTGCAGCGATTCGATGTGCCGTTTGGGAACCAGCAACAGATGCACGGGCGCGGCAGGGTGGATATCGTGAAACGCAATCACCGCCTCGTCCTCGTAGACTTTGCGGCAGGGGATTTCTCCCCGCGCGATGCGGCAAAAAATGCAGGATTCGTCGCTCACCGCCCCTCTCCCGATCCGGTTGCCGTCGTCACCACACCGCTGGCGCCGCCCGGCGCGGCCTCGCGTTCCCGCGCCTTGCGCAGCGCCTTTTCTTCGAGGCCGGAGGTTCCGGCCCGGCGTGCCAACTCGGCAAGCACCTGTTCCGGCCGCAGGCCGTAGTGCGACAGCATCACGAGAGAATGAAACCACAAATCGGCGGTTTCGGAAACGATCCGTACCGGATCGCCGTCCTTGGCCGCCATCACGGTTTCCGTGGCTTCCTCACCGATTTTCTTGAGGATCGCGTCGGGCCCCTTCGCCAGCAGGCGCGCGACGTACGAGCGCTCGGGGTCGCCGCCGCGGCGCGCGTCGATCACGTCGGCCAGCGCCGAGAGCGTGTTGGGTTCTTCGTTCATGGTTCCTGGTGCTCCAATGCGGCGCCTCCCGCCGGAGCGGGGTCGGGGACGGAATGCGCGCCATAGATCGTCTCCGGATCCGCCAGGACCGGATCGACCTCCCGCCAGACGCCATCATCCAGGCGGCGGTAAAAGCAGCTTGCCCGCCCGGTATGGCAGGCGATCCCGCCGATCTGCTCCACGACATAGAGCACGGCGTCGGCATCGCAATCCAGGCGGATCTCCCGCACGATCTGGCGGTGTCCCGACTCTTCGCCCTTGCGCCACAGGCGGCGGCGCGAACGCGAGTAGTAGACCGCATGACCGCCCGCCCGCGTCTCCGCCAGTGCCGCCCGGTCCGCCCAGGCGAACATGAGGATGCGGCCGCTCGTGGCATCCTGGGCGATCACCGGCACCAGCCCCGCCGCATCGAACCGGACGGCGTCGAGCCAGGCGCCGTCGTCGCCGCCGGCCGTTTCCGGACCCGCCCTCATGCGCCCAGCCGCATCGGAATCCCCCGGTCGGCCAGGAACCGCTTGGCGTCCGGAATGGCGTGCTCGCCGTAATGAAAGATCGAGGCCGCAAGCACGCCGTCGGCGTGGCCGATCAGGATGCCATCCGCGAGGTCCTGCAACCCCCCCACGCCGCCGGAGGCAATGACCGGAACCGGTACCGCGTCGGCGACTGCGGCCGTCAAGGCCAGATCAAAACCGCTGCGCGTGCCATCGCGGTCCATGCTGGTGAGGAGGATTTCCCCCGCGCCGAGCGCCACCGCCCGGCGCGCCCACTCGACCGCATCCTTCCCCGTAGCCTTGCGGCCACCGTGGGTATGGACCTCCCAGCCTTGTGCGGGATCCTCCCGGTCACGCCGCCGCGCGTCGATCGCCGCGACGATGCACTGCGACCCGAAATGCGCCGAGGTGCGCGCGAAAAGATCCGGGTCGAGGACCCCCGCGGTGTTGATCGACACCTTGTCGGCACCCGCGTTGAGCAGCCGGCGCACGTCCTCCACCTGGCGCACCCCGCCCCCCACCGTAAGCGGGATGAAGACCCGCCGGGCAACCGCCTCGATCACCTCGTAAATGGTGTCGCGCTGATCGGAACTGGCGGTGATGTCGAGGAAGGTCAGTTCGTCCGCCCCCTCGCCGTCATAGCGCGCGGCGATCTCCACCGGATCGCCGGCGTCGCGCAGACCAACGAAGTTGATCCCCTTGACGACGCGGCCTCCGGCCACGTCGAGGCACGGGATGATCCGCTTGGCGAGCACGTCAGGCGACCCGCGCCATCGCGGCCTCGAAGTCGAACTTTCCTTCGTAGAGCGCGCGCCCGAGAATCACGCCGCCGATGCCCTCCTCTTCGACGGCAAGGAGCCGATCAAGGTCGGAAATATCCGAAACGCCGCCGCTGGCCAGCACGGGGATGCGCACCGCGCGCGCCAGCGCCACGGTGGCGTCGATGTTCACCCCCGTCATCATGCCGTCGCGGCCGATGTCGGTGTAGAGGATCGCGTCAACGCCGTAGTCTTCGAATTTGGTCGCCAGGTCGATCACGTCGTGGCCGGTGAGCTTGCTCCAGCCGTCGGTGGCCACCTTGCCGTCGCGCGCATCGAGGGCGACGATCACATGGCCGCCGAACGCGGTGCAGGCATCGTGCAGAAATCCGGGATTCTTCACCGCCGCAGTGCCGATGACGACGTAGGAAACGCCGTCGTCGATGTAGCGCTCGATGATGTCCAGATCCCGCAGGCCGCCGCCCAACTGGATCTGCACGTCCGGGCCGACTTCGGCAACGATCTCGCGGATGACGCCTTCATTGACCGGCTTGCCGGAACGCGCACCGTTCAGATCGACGATGTGCATCCGGCGCGCGCCCATGTCGACCCATTTGCGGGCCATGGCAACCGGGTCTTCGGAAAATACGGTCTCGTTGTCCATATCGCCTTGGCGCAGGCGTACGCAACGGCCGTCCTTGAGGTCGATGGCGGGGATCAGGAGCATGGCTTGGGAATGGGGGAGGCTGAGAGAACGATCGGGGATCGCGTTGCGATGCGAAAAGGACACGCCCGATGTCGTGGCAGGGCGGATCCGGAAACGGCCACCGGCATCGGAATCAACGGGTCATGGGTTCCAGGATACGAAGTTGGCGTAGATCTGCAAGCCGGCCGCGGCGCTTTTTTCCGGGTGGAACTGCGTTGCGAAAATATTATCTTGTGCAACTGCGCTGGTAAAGGTCCCGCAATAATCCGTTTGCCCGGCGACCACCGCGGCATCGCTCGGCACCACGTGATAGCTGTGGACGAAATAGAACCATCCGCCATCGGGGATGCCGGCCCAAAGCGGATGCGGGCCGGACTGTCGTACCTGATTCCAGCCCATGTGGGGAATCTTGCGGCGCAGCCCCTGCGCATCGATCGCGTCCGCGAACCGGGCCACCCCCCCGCGCAGCAGGCCGAGACCGGCGGTGTCGCCCTCCTCCGACCAGTCGAACAGCATCTGTTCGCCGATGCAGACGCCCAGGAGCGGCTTGCTGCGGGCGGCCCGCAGGACCGCCGCTTCGAGGCCGGACGCGGCGAGGCTGCGCATGGCGTCGGGCATCGCCCCCTGCCCGGGCAGCACGATGCGATCGGCGGCATCGATCCGCGCCGGCTCGCCGGTCACGACGACCGGGACATCGGGCGCGACGCGCGCGAAAGCCTGTGCGACGGAGCGCAGGTTGCCCATGCCGAAGTCGACGATGGCGATCATGCGACGATAATCCTCGGGCTCAGAGCGTCCCTTTCGTGCTCGGGACGGCGCCGCCGGCGCGCGGATCGAGTTCCAGCGCGGCGCGCAGCGCCCGGCCGAACGCCTTGAAGGCCGATTCGCACTGGTGGTGGGCGTTGGCGCCGCGCAGGTTGTCCATGTGCAGGGTGATCTGCGCGTGGTTGACGAAGCCCTGGAAGAATTCGCGCGCCAGTTCGACGTCGAATTCGCCGATCTTCGCACTGGTGAACGCCACGTTCCACACCAGACCGGGGCGGCCGGAATAGTCGATCACCGCGCGGGTGAGCGCCTCGTCGAGCGGCACATAGGCATGCCCGAAACGGCGGATGCCCTGTTTGTCTCCGGCAGCCGCCGCAACGGCGCGCCCGAGGGCGATGCCGACATCCTCCACCGTGTGGTGGCCATCGATGTGCAAATCGCCTTGGGCCTCGACCTGCAGGTCGATCGCGCTGTGTCGGGCGATCTGATCGAGCATGTGGTCGAAGAAACCGATTCCGGTCGAAGCCGAGCAGGCGCCACCACCGTCGAGATCGACGCGGACGCGAATCCGGGTTTCCTTGGTCTCGCGGACGATTTCCGCGGATCGTTGCATCGTCACCACCTCACTCTACCGACTGCTTCATCGCATCCAGAAACGCAGCATTCTCTTCCGCCGTCCCCACCGTCACCCGCAGGCAACCCCGCAGCATGGGGTGGAAGGACGTCATATTCTTGACAAGGATACCCTGTCGCAGCAGGTGCGCGAACAGCGCGTCGGCCCCCGCCGCGCCGTCGGGCACCCGCAGGAGCACGAAATTGGCGGCGGAGTCGAAGACCTGCAGGCCGTCGATGGCGCGCAGCGCGGCGATCATCCGCCCCCGGTCGGCGCGGATGATCGCCGCCTGGGCGTCGAACACATCGAGATGGTCGAGCAGGAAATCCGCCGCGGCGAGCGTGAGCGAATCGACGTTGAACGGCGGGCGCAGCTTGTCGAACTCGCCCAGCCATTCCGGCGCGCCGCACAGATAGCCCAGCCGCAACCCGGCCAATCCCAGCTTCGAGAACGTGCGCAGGACGAGCAGGTTGGGATGCCGAGGCAGTTCCCCGATCCAGGATCGGCCCGCAAACGGCAGGTAGGCCTCGTCGAGGACGACCAGGACGGGAGCGCGCTCCAGGATG
>JAJYBQ010000106.1 GCA_021778935.1 Pseudomonadota bacterium
GCAGTTCGCGCAGGCGCTCGAAGGGGTAGGGCTGCAGCGCGTCGAGCAGCGGGTTCATCGACCCCCCTCCCCGCGCCCGCCTGTGGGGGAGGGGGTGGGGTTGCGGGGGGCGGCAGAGAACGGAATCGGCATGGTCTGCGCGGACGCCGGTCCGAGATCGACCGGCGCGGCGGGTTTCCAGCCGCGCTTGCGGTGTTCGACCGCCACGGTGGTGTAGATGCCGCCGCGGACGTTCCAGCGCGCCGTGATGCGCAGGAAGCGCGGCGCCATGGCCGCCACCAGGTCGTCGAGCACGCGGTTGGTGACCGCTTCGTGGAAGGCGCCCTGATTCCGGTATGAAAATACGTAGAGCTTGAGACTTTTCAGCTCGACGTTGCGGTGATCGGGGACGAATTCGAGTTCGAACCGGGCGAAATCGGGCTGGCCGGTGATGGGGCACAGGCAGGTGAATTCCGGGATCTCGATCCGGACGAGGTAATCGCGTTCCGGATTGGGATTGGGGAAGGTCTCGAGTGCGGCGCCGGCGGTGGCGCGGGCCTTGGTGCGCGGGGCGGATTTTTTCATAGCCTATCATTATAGTTTTGCTGTTTTGCGAGCGAAACGTGCGGTTGCGCCAGATCAAACTTGCCGGATTCAAATCGTTCGTCGATCCGACGCAGATCGATGTTCCGGGACAAATCGTCGGCGTCGTCGGCCCCAACGGTTGCGGAAAATCCAACGTCATCGACGCCGTGCGCTGGGTGTTGGGCGAAAGCAAGGCGGCGGAGTTGCGCGGCGAGTCGATGCTCGACGTCATCTTCAATGGTTCGATCGAGCGCAAGCCGGCCGGCCGGGCGAGCGTGGAACTGGTGTTCGACAACAGCGAAGGGCGCATCGGCGGCGAGTGGAGCCGGTTCTCCGAACTCTCGGTCAAGCGCGTCCTCACCCGCGACAACGCCTCGGCGTACCTGATCAACAACCAGCAGGTGCGGCGGCGCGACGTGCACGATCTGTTCCTCGGCACCGGCCTGGGGCCGCGCGCCTACGCAATCATCGGCCAGGGGACGATTTCGCGCATCGTCGAGGCCAAGCCGGAGGAACTGCGGATCTTCCTGGAAGAGGCGGCAGGCGTTTCCCGGTACAAGGAGCGGCGCAAGGAAACGGAATCACGTCTCGCCGACGCGCGCGACAACCTGACGCGCGTCGAGGACGTGCTGCGCGAACTCGACTCCCAGATCGAGCGCCTGCACAAGCAGGCGGACGTGGCGCGCGAATATCGCACGCTCACCGAGCGCCACCGCGATGCGCAGAGCCTGCTCTGGTTCACCCGGCGCGAGGAGAGCGTGGCCGAACAGGCGCGCCGGATGCGGGAAATCGAACAGACCGAGACCCAGCTCGAGGCGCAGATGGCCGATCTGCGCGCAGTCGAATTGGGCCTCGTGCAGGAGCGCCAGGCACAGGACGAGGCCAATGCCGGCGCCCAGGCGGCGCAGGCGGAATTGGGACGCGCCAATGAGGAGGTGCGCAAGCGCGATGCCCAGGTCCGCTCGACGCTGGAGTCGCGCGCGAAGTTGATCGCGCATGGCGACGCGCTGGCGGAGTCGCGCAAGCGGCGCGAGGCGGAGCTGGCGCAGCTCGCGCAGCGGCGCGCGGATCTGGAACGCGAGACCGGGGCGGCGCAGGCGCGGCGGGAGGCGGCGCGGGCGGCATGCACGGAGCACGAAGCCCGGCTGCCGGAATGCGAGGCGGCGGCGCAGGCGGCACGCGAGGCGGTTACCGCGGCGCGAGCGCAGGCGGCATCGGCGCAGCAGGCGATTTCCGGGGCGTCGGCGCAGATGCAGGGGTTCGACCGGCAGGGCAACGCGCTGGCGATGCGCCGCGAGCGCCTCAGCGAAGAGCAGTCGTCGCTCGGCCCGCCCGACGCGGCGCGCCTGGATCGGTTGCGGACCGAGATCGCCGCCTTGCAGGCGGAACTCGATGCCGCGCAGGCGCAGGGCGCGCAGGCGGAAGCACAGGAGCGCGAACTGCAGGGGCAGCGGCAGGCGCGTACCGAGGAGCGCAGCAAGGCCTCGGCGGAACTGCACCGCCTCGACGCGCGCCTGCATGCGGTGCGCGACACCCTGGCCAAGATGCAGGCCGATGAGAAGCTCGACCCCTGGCTGCGCAAGCAGGAGCTGCAGGCCTTGCCGCGCCTCTTCGCGCGGCTGGAGGTCGAGGGCGGCTGGGAGACGGCGATCGAAGCGGTGCTGCGCGAGCGCATCGAAGCGATCGAGGTCGGGCGGCTGGAGCCGATGGCGGCGTTCGGGACGATGGCGCCGCCGGCACGGGTGAGCTTCTACGCGCGCGCCGAGCGCGAGCTGCCGCCGCCCGCCAAGGCGCCCTGGCCGCGGCTGGCCGAATCCGTGCGCGTGCGCGGCGGGGTCGATGCCGAGGGCTTGCGGTCGGTGCTGGACGACTGGCTCGCGGGCGTGTATGTCATGCCGGATCTCGACCAGGCGATGGCGGCGCGCGCGGAGCTGCCTGCCGGCGGGCAGTTCGTGGTGCCGGGCGGCCATGTGGTTTCCCGTCATGGACTGCGGTTTTTCGCGGCCGAGGATCGCAAGGCGGGCTTGCTCGCCCACCGGCGCGATGCCGAGAACCTCGAGCGCCAGATCAAGGCGCAGCGCCTGATCGACGAACAGGCGGCCGAGGCGCTGGCCCGCGTCGAGGCGCAACTGCGGCAGGCGCAGGAGCAGGCCCGCAGCGCGCGCGACCGCGCCGCGCAGATGCGTACGCGCCTGCACCAACTGCAGCTCGAATCGGTGCGGCTTGCCGAGACGATCGAGCGCATTCGCAACCGCAGCGGGCAGATCGAGTCGGAACTGGAGGAGATCGGCCGCGAGGAAGCCGAACTCGACCGCCACCGCGACGAGGCGGAGACCCGTTTTGCCCGGCTCGACGGCGAATTGGGGCGCCACCAGGAGGCGGTGGAGGCAGCGCGCGTGCAGGACGAGCAGGCGGCGGCGCAATTGCGGGAGGCGCGGGAGCGCCTGCGACAGCTCGAATCGCAGCGCCAGCGCGCCGAATTCGACGTGACCGGCCTGGAGGATCGTCGCCGTGACGTCGACCACGGAGCGGGCGTGGCGACGGCCGACATCGCGCGGCTGGGCGAGGAGATCGATCGGGCGCGGCGTGAGGCCGCGAAGCTCGACGACAGCGGCGTACGCGGGGAGCTCGAGGAATGGCTCGAGCGGCAGCGGCAAGCCGAGCGTGCGGCGACCGATGCCCGTTCCCGGTTCGACGAGTGGATGCAACGCGCGCGGGCGAGCGACGAGCAGCGCCAGAAGATCGAGCGCGGCCTGCAACCGCGGCGCGATCGCATCACCGAGCTGCGGCTGCAGGAACAGGCCGCACGGCTGGCGGTGGAACAGTTCGACCGCCAGTTGATCGAGGTGGGCGTCGATGCCGAGCCGGCGCGCGAGGCGCTGCGCGCGCAGCTTGCGCAGGCACCGGCCGCAGCCGAGCAGGAGCGGGCAATCGCCCGGCTGGCCCAGGCGATTGCCGATCTCGGGGCGGTCAATCTTGCGGCGCTCGACGAACTGGGCGCCGCGCAGGAGCGGCAGGCGTTTCTGCGCGCGCAGTCCGAAGACCTGCGCACGGCGGTCGGGACCCTGGAGGACGCGATCCGTAGGATCGACGTCGAATCGCGCGCCCTGCTGCAGGAAACCTTCGACAAGGTGAACGGGCATTTCGGCGAGATGTTTCCGCGTCTTTTCGGCGGCGGTCAGGCACGCCTGACGATGACCGGCGACGAGATCCTCGACGCCGGCGTGCAGCTCACCGCGCAGCCGCCGGGCAAGCGCAACAGCTCGATCCATCTGCTGTCGGGCGGAGAAAAGGCGTTGACCGCGACGGCGCTGGTATTCGCGCTCTTCAAGCTCAACCCGGCGCCGTTCTGTCTGCTCGACGAGGTCGATGCGCCGCTCGACGATGCCAATACCGAGCGCTTCTGCCAGCTCGTGCGCTCGATGAGCGACGCCACCCAGTTCCTGTTCATCTCGCACAACAAGATCGCCATGGAAATGGCCCAGCAGCTCGTCGGCGTGACCATGCAGGAGCAGGGGGTGTCGCGCATCGTGGCGGTGGACCTCGATAGCGCGGTCGGCATGGCGGAGGCGGCGTGAGCCGCTTGCAGCTTGCGCTGATCGTCGTCGCGGCGCTGGTGCTGCTGGCTCTGTATGTCCACGGAAGGTGGCAGGAGCGGCGGTTGCTTCAGCGCATGCGCGCGACGCTCCACGGCGGTGTCGGGGATGCGCTGCTGCGCGCCGGGCCGGCGCCCGGTTCCGGCGGCCATGCCGAGGCCGCCGCAGCCGGCGCGGGGCAGTCGGAGCCGCCGGCAGGCACGCGGACGGAGCCACGCTGGGAGGATGCGGCGGCGCCGGGACCGGCTGCCGGGCGGGAGGCGGCCGCTGCCTACGCCGCGGTCGCGGACCAGGCGCCGGTCGAGGTGCGTGCGGCGCAATTGGCCCAGGAACTGGCGGCGCGGGCGGACCCGGCGGCGCGCGCGGAGCCGGCGGAAGTCGTTTCCGAACCGCTGCGGCTCCCGGCTGCGGCCAATCCGCCGGATTGGACCGAAGACCCGATGCTCGATCTGGCGCTGGAATTGCGCTGCGCGCGCGCGGTCGACGGCGTTGCGGTGATCGACGCCGCCGCAGCCCTGGGCGCGGAATCGTTTCCCCTGCCCGTGCACTTCGTGGTCTGGGATTCGCGGCACGAGCAGTGGGTGCTGCCGGACCGCTTCGGGTACTACACCGACGCGCTGGCGGCGATCCAGCTGGCGGGGCGCCGGGGCGCGCTGACGGCGGACGTCCTGACCCGGTTCGTGGCGGCGGTCCGGAGGGTGGCGGCGGCGTTGCAGGCCGATTTCGACGTGCCGGATCCGGATCAGCTGCTTGCCCAGGCGCGCGAACTCGATGCCGTCTGCGCACGCTACGACGTCCGCATCGGCCTGACCGTGGCTGCGGCCGGTGCGGCCGCCTGGACCGGGCCCCAACTGCGCGCGGCGGCGCAAGGTGCGGGCTTCCTCGCCAGCGCGGCGTCCCCGGGCTGGGTCCATGTCGACGATTCGGGGGCGCCGCTGTTGACGTTGACGGCGGAGTCGGCGGCGCCGCGCCACCTGTTCCTCGAGCTCGACGTGCCGCTGGTCTCCTCGTATGCCGAGGCGCTGGCCGCGCTGGTCGATCGCGCCGAGGCGCTGGCCGGCATCCTGGGCGGCCGCGTGGTCGACGACAACGGCCGGCCGGTCGACGCGGTGTCGATGGCGTCCGTGCAGCCCCAGCTGGCCCAGGTCCACGAAGAGATGGCGCGGGCGGGGATCGACCCCGGCGGCGTACGGGCGCGACGGCTCTACCGGTGAGTGCGGACATGGAAGACGCCGCGCACGCGCGGGAGCTGCGGGACACCCTCGCGCGGCTCGATCACGCGTACTACGTGCTGGATCAGCCGCTGGTGCCCGACGCCGAATACGACCGGCTGTTTCGGGAGCTGCAGGCCCTGGAGGAGCGCAATCCGGTGTTGCGCACGCCGGACTCCCCCACCCGGCGCGTGGGCGGCGGCGTGCGCGCCGACCTGCAGCCCGCGTCCCACGCGGTGCCGATGCTGTCGCTCAACAACGCGATGGACGATGCCGAGATGGCCGCGTTCGACGCACGGGTGCGTGGCGCGCTCGGCGCGGACGAGATCGTCTATTGCTGCGAGCTGAAATTCGATGGGCTCGCGGTCAGCCTGCGCTACCGCGACGGCGTGCTGGAACTGGGGGCGACCCGCGGCGACGGGTTCGTCGGCGAAGAGGTCACCGCCAATCTGCGTACCATCCGCAGCATTCCCCTGCGGCTGTTCGGGGCGGTGCCGCCCCTGCTCGAAGTTCGCGGCGAGGTGCTGATGTTCAAGCGGGAATTCGAGCGCTTGAACGCCGCGCAACGTGCGCGGGGCGAGAAGGAATTCGCCAATCCGCGCAACGCGGCGGCGGGGAGCCTGCGACAGCTCGACGCGCGCGTCACGCGACAGCGACGCCTGCATTTCTTTGCCTACGGCATCGCCGAGACCGCCGGCGATGCGCGTTGCCCCACCTCGCAGGCGGAGATGCTCGACTGGCTGCAGACCCTGGGGTTGCCGGTCTGCGCGCATCGCGCGCGGGTGACCGGTCTGGACGGGCTGCGCGATTACTACGCGCGCGTGGAAGCGATGCGCGATGCGTTGCCCTACGAGATCGACGGGGTCGTGTTCAAGGTCGACGCATTTTCGGCGCAGCAACGCATCGGGTCGCTGGCGCGCGCGCCGCGCTGGGCGGTGGCGCGCAAGTTTCCGCCCCGCGAAGCGGTGACGCGGGTGCGCGACATCGTGGTGCAGGTGGGGCGTACCGGAGCGCTGACGCCGGTGGCGCGCCTGGATCCGGTCGAAGTGGGCGGGGTGACGGTGACCAACGCCACCCTGCACAACGAGGACGAGATCCGGCGCAAGGAGATCCGGATCGGCGATCTCGTTTCGGTGCGGCGCGCCGGCGACGTGATCCCGGAGGTCGTCGCCGTGGTCGGCGACCATCCGCCCGACGCGCGGGAATTCGTCATGCCGCAGACCTGCCCGGTCTGCGGGTCGGCCGTGGTGCGTGGCGAGGACGAAGCGGTGGCCCGCTGCAGTGGCGGACTGGTGTGCCCGGCGCAGCGCAAGCAGGCGCTGTTGCACTTCGCCGGCCGGCGCGCGCTCGACATCGACGGACTCGGGGACAAGCTCGTCGACCAGCTCGTCGATACCGGGCTCGTGCAGCGGCCCTCCGATCTCTTTCGGCTCGGTGCGCCGGATCTGACCGGCCTCGACCGCATGGGCGGCAAATCGGCCGCGAACCTGCTGGCGCAGATTGCGCACGCCCGCGATACGACGCTCGAGCGCTTCCTCTATGCGCTCGGGATCCGCAACGTCGGGGAGGCCACCGCGCGCGATCTGGCGCGGCATTTCCGCGGTGCCGCCGGCGGCGCGCAGGACGGTGGACGGGCGTTGATGCGGGAGATCGAGAACGCGAGCGAGGAGGACCTGATGCGGGTGCCGGAGGTCGGTCCGATCGTTGCGCGTTCGATCCGGCAGTTTTTCGCGGAACCGCACAATCGCGAGGAACTGAAAGACCTCCTCGATGCCATGGGAGAGATCGCCGCGCCGGAGGCCACAATGACGGCCGCGCTGCCGCTGGCGGGGAAGACCCTCGTCCTCACCGGGACGCTGCTTCACTGGACGCGCGACGAGGCGGCGGCGCGGATCGTCGCGGCGGGCGGGAAGGTCAGCAGCGCGGTGTCGCGGAAGACGGCGTATGTCGTTGCAGGAGACGATGCGGGTGCGAAACTTGCGCGCGCCCGGGAGCTCGGTGTGGCGGTGCTGGATGAGGCGGGGTTACGGAATTTGCTGGGGTGACCCCCGTCCCCACGGAGGGGAGGGGGAGTCCCGGTCGCGAAACAGGACGGGACCAGGAATGTTTGCGATAGTCGGGGGTAGCGGGTTGGCGAATCTCGCGGCGCTGCAGGCGCCGCGGCGGCAGGTCGTGCGAACGCCGTATGGCGAACCATCTGCGGAGCCGCTGGTCGGCACCTTCGCCGGACGGGACGTCGTCTTTTTGCCGCGCCATGGCGACGGGCATGCGCTTGCGCCCCACGAGATCAACTACCGCGCGAATATCGATGTGTTGCGCCGGTTGGGCGTGACCGACGTGTTCGCGGTTGCGGCGGTCGGGGGAATCCGCACCGATCTGCGCCCGGAAGCGCTGGTGATTCCGCACCAGATCCTCGACTATACCCACGGCCGCGCGACGAGCTTCTCGACCGCCGGAAACGTCGTGCATGTCGATTTCACCCACCCGTACACGCAAGCGTTGCGCGCACGGCTGCTCGACGCGGCGCGCGCCGTCGGCGAAGCCGTGGCCGATGGCGGCGTCTATGCCTGCACGCAAGGGCCGCGCCTCGAAACGGCGGCCGAGATCGACCGGTTCGAGCGCGACGGCGCCGATGTCGTCGGCATGACCGGCATGCCCGAGGCGGTGCTGGCGCGTGATGCCGGTCTGGCCTATGCGGCGA
>JAJYBQ010000107.1 GCA_021778935.1 Pseudomonadota bacterium
CGAGGATGTTCTGCGGAATGCTGAACTCGACGGTGGTGGGCTTCATGGTCGTGACGACGACCAGCGCCGGCTGGCTCGAGGCGGTGACGAAATTGCCAACGTCGACGAGGCGCAGGCCGACCCGCCCGGCAACCGGCGCCGTGACGTGACAATAGATGAGGTCCAGGTTGTACTGCGCGATGTTCGCCCGATCGGTCTTCACCGCTCCTTCGTACTGCTGAACCAGGTACTTCTGGTCGACGTAGATCTGCTCGGCAATCGAGTGCGTGGCATGGAGGCGCGTGTAGCGCGCCAGGTCGGCGCGGGCCTGGCCCAGCGCGGCGAGATCCTTGACCAGCTGCCCCTCGGCCTGCTCCTTGTCGATCTCGTATTGGCGCGGATCGATCTGGACCAGGAACTGCCC
This sequence comes from Pseudomonadota bacterium, assembly GCA_021778935.1. The sequence goes on from JAJYBQ010000107.1 coordinate 404, forward strand.
CTTCCGGACGTCCTGTCCCTCGTGGTATGCAACCTCGGTGATGTAGCCGCTCAGCATCGGCAACACCGTCACCGTGGTGATCGGCGTGACGGTGCCCAGCTCGTGCACGGTGACGGGCATCGATCCGAGCGCCGCCGTCGCAACGCCGACGACCTGCGCAGGCTCCTCGTGCTGGGGCGCCTTGCGATGCAGCACCCGCAGCGCCACGACCACCGCAATCGCGGCGATTCCGATCGCCAGCCAGCCAAGGCGGCGGCGCGGACGCCCTCTTGGAGGGGGAACAACGGAGCTTGCCGCAGGCTCGCCCTGCGATGGGACTTCGGAATCCTGCATGGTTCTCGACATCCAACGGGAAAGGATGGGATCGGAGCGGCGCACGCCGCTCCCCGCCGGCCGCGGGCCGGCAACCCCCAATTCGACCATCAACCGGCAAAAACGGAAGGCATTTTATGTCGCGGACCGGGCCGCGTCTGTTGCAAGGAGTAATAGACCCCGAAAACCCTTCCCCGGCCTGGACAATTCCGAGAAACGCCGGAGGCAAACTTACATCATCTTGTGATAGATTTATCCCAACGCAGCATGAACCTGTGGAAGGTGTGCCGGGTGCGGCACGGATGCGTCCGCAGGTCGGAAGGGGATGGTCATGGAAGGGAAAATGCCGGAACTCGATGGCGCGGAATGCCTGCCGCGCCGGGAATGCCCATTGGCCCTCGATGCGATCTTCCTGATTCGTCGTGCCCACCAGGTGGCGACGGCGCGATTCCAGGAATCCTGTCCCGACACCATGATGACGCCGACCCAATATGCGGTCCTCGCCGCACTGAGCCGGTCCGAAGCGGTCGGACAGAACGAATTGGGACGCCGCATCCACCTCGACCGCGCAACCACCAGCATCGTGGTCCGCCTGCTGCGGCGGCGCGGCCTGATCGCCGCCGCCACGGATGCCGACGATCGCAGGAGGACGCTCCTCCGCCTGACGAGCGCCGGGCGCACGCTGCTGGAGCGGATCAGCCCCTCCGTCCGACTGGCCAACGACGCGCTGTTGTCGGCATTCAGCGCGCCCCAGACCCAGCAGTTCTTCGATCTCCTCGACCGGCTCACCGTCGGCGATCGGAGCAAGGCCCACACCTGAGCAACGGCGCCGAACGGGCATTCCTCCCGGCGCGGCCGAGCCGTCGTTACACCCTGTTTCGACGCTGAACGCCCTCTGAATTGCATGTTCAGAGGCGGTTCACGGCCCGGGCGCACAGTGTCGTCATGTCGAGTTCGCACCGCGAACCGAACTCCCGAAACCAAACCACCGGAGATCATCATGACGACCCAAAAACCGAGCTTTCTGGAAACCCTCTCGCTCATCGTGATGGCCGCCCCCATCGTGCTGGTGCCGGTTGCGTTTCTCGCCTTCGAGGAATCGCTCCTCCGCGCGCAGACCATCGTCACCGGACTCGAGTGGACGGTCGTCGCAAGCGGAATCGCCCTCGCCCTGCGCGCCCTGAGCCGCTCCACGCCCGCGAATGGCGGACGGGGAACCGAGGCGCAGGCCGCCTGAACACCGGCCCCCTCGATGGTGTCGGGGGGCGCCAGCCATGCCGCCCCTGCGATGCCATCTTCGGCGGATCCGCGACGGGTCCGCCGCTTTTTTCGTCCCCCCGCGGGGGTACACCCAGCAAAAAAACGGCGGACCCACAAGGGGTCCGCCGCTTCGCATCATGGAGGGCCGCATGGGCTGCGCCCTCCGGCCCCAAGCAAACCGCGGGGCTTATGCCGCGTGCGCCTCGGCGCTGCCTTCGATGTGCGAATCCGTGGACTGGCGCAGCGCACGCAGGGCCAGGGCGATTCCGCTGGCAACGAGCGTCAGTTCCAGTCCCGTCACGATGGTCTGCGCGCGGAGGAGCGATTCCTCGAACGCGAGAAACGCAACCGGCACCAGCACGATGGGGGCGGCCATCACGATGAGCGAGAGGGTTCCCAGGAAGGTCGGCTTTTGGGTCGTCATGATTATCTCCATCAGGTCGGTTTCGGGGCTTCGGTTCGCTGCGCGAACTCAACATGGCGACACTGTGCGCCCGAGCCGTGAACGGCCTCTGAACATTCGATTCAGAACGCGTTCAGCGATGGCAACAGGGTGTAACGACCGCATCGCGGATCGCGTCGTCGTCGGGCGGATCCGGCCATGCGACGCCCGACCGGGATCGAAACACGCGGAAGGGGTTTTTGACGGCCACGACGATCCGTTGCAATACAACGGGCCATCGTGCTTGCTGGCGGAGAGAGCAGGATCAATACATCGTTTCTTATCAATTGATTATCAGCGTCATACCACGAATAATGCCCAACTCCTCACGCCGTAGCGACGAATTCTCCCTCTGCGCCATCCAGCGCGATCATGATGGCGGGAAATAAATTCGTCGGGCGATTTCGCAATACGAAACCGACGGCGTTAGCGGAAGGGCCTAATCCGCAAGCCGGCTTGATCGCGTGCGTGGCGCCGACCGATCGGGAGAATTCCAATTTTCGGCTCCCGACAACTGACGCTCGCCAAATTTCCTTGTCGACCCGGAGCAGCCGCCCACCGAATCCGCACAGCGGCTCTTCAACGCGGACTGCGGACTTTCACGACGCAGCGAACTCTGCGCGTGGAATTACGGAGTGACATCGAAAAGCCCCCACCAGTCCTGTGCAGCATGGAGCACGCGCACGATGCTGACGCCATCGTCGCGCGGAAAGTAGAAGATCAGAACATTGTCGAAGCCGCGTACCTGCCATTTGCGTAGGCCAGCAAGTTCGGGACCTTTCAACAATAGCGGTGCGCCAATCCTTGGTTGGTTTGCCAGATCGTTGAAACTTGCCTCTGCATTGGCGAGGAATCGCTCCGCCTTCTCCTCGCCTGCATGTTCCGCGAGATAAACGTAGTGTTCAATGAGATCCCGGCGCGCAGCCGCGCGGCGGTATACCGCCGCCATTATCCGCCGCGCTTCCGCGTCATTTTTACGCGGGCCAGCGCTTCTTGCCGGATCGCTTTCCAATCGGCACTAGTCAGCGGCGCTTCGTCGCTCTGCAGACCTTCCAGCAAAAGCGCTTCGAGTTGTTCCTCGCCTTTTCGCTTCTCGTCTGCCCGAATGAGTTCGCGAACATACTCGCTGGCGCTGCTATAGCGGCCACCGGCGACCAGCCGATCCACAAATTCTTTCATGGGTTCGGGCAAGGATACGTTCATCGTTTGCATGCCAATCCTCCTGCGGCATTCATCTTAGAAAGTATATTCCAGAATGGCATTAAATGGCAATATATGCCATAGTAATCCCCCCGCAGATTGAAGCGAGCGGAAGCCGGAGAGCCGGTTCCGGGGCTGTGCCGGGAGATCGTGAGCAGCATCGCCATGTTGGACATCGGAGCCGCAAGGTTTACGGGCGACGAAAAGACCCATCGCGCATGCTGCCCTTCCTGCCGTCCCAGGACCGCGAGGGCCGCGTCACTCAGGTGGACCGTGTGGACCTGCCGTGCCTTCATCTTCGCCGCGGGAATCGTCCCGGTGCGCCCCTGCCGGTCGATCTCGGGCCATTCCACTTCCAGGGCTTCGCTCGTCCTCGCAGCGGTCAGGATCAGGAATTCGAGACAGCGCCCGGCCGTACCGGGGACGCCGGATCGCGCCGCGAGAAATGCAGGGGCTTGGGCGTAGGGCAGGGAAGCGAACTTGCCGCGGCAGTGCCGTCCCGCTCGCCGGAGCAATTCCCGCTTGATCGGGGTCGCCGGGTTCGAGTCGATCAGCCCGTCGATAACCGCAGCATTGAAGATCGTTTCCAGGCGCTGCCGTACGCGGCTGCCGGTCTCGGGAGTCTTGCGCAGCACCGGCACGAGTCGATCGAGCAGGTCCGCCGCCCGAACGCCAGCGAGCGGTGCATCGAGGATCGAATCGGGAACGTGGCGTTCGATGCTGGCGATCCATTGCGCGGCGTGTTTGTCCGTACGGATCGGCTCGACATGTTCGGCGTGGTACGCCCGGGCGTACTTGCGCACCGCCATCGTCTCGGCCTTCTTCGCGACCGCGGCTGCTCGGACCCGCTCCTTGTCGGCTGCCTGCCGGTCGCGCCGCAGGTCGATCGGGTCGACGCCGGGATCCAACAGCTTGCGCGCCTCCTCCGCGCGCTTGCGGGCGCGCTGCAGGGAAAGGCCCGCGGTTTCCCGGTTCTGCCGATCCGCGGAACCGAAACCACCCTCGCGGCGCTTGCCGTCCCATGCGGTGAACCGGAAAACCCACGATGCGGTGGAAGTTCCGACGCGCAGGGAGAGGCCGTCGCCGTCGCGGTGATCGCCGGGTCTTGACGTGCTTGAACTAACGGGAACTGTTCTGCTGGCGGAGAGAGTGGGATTCGAACCCACGATAGGCTTTTGACCTATACACACTTTCCAGGCGTGCGCCTTCGACCGCTCGGCCATCTCTCCGGATTTCCCACGGGCGCAGGAAACACAGCGGACGGTATTCTACCCGACCTGCCCGCCCGGCCTCCGGACCGCCGGCGCCCCGATCGTCATTGCGCCACCCGGAGTTGTTCCAGGATCGCCGGATTCTCGAGGGTGGAAACGTCCTGGCGGATATCCTCGCCACGGGCCAGCGACCGCAGGAGGCGGCGCATGATCTTGCCCGAACGGGTCTTGGGCAGGTTGTCGCCGAACCGGATTTCCTTGGGCTTGGCGATCGGACCGATTTCCTTGGCGACCCAATCGCGCAGTTCCTTCGCGATCCGATCGGCCTCGGCGCCTTCCGGCCGCGCACGCTTGAGCACGACATACGCGCACACCGCCTCGCCCGTCAGTTCGTCGGGCTTGCCGACCACCGCCGCCTCGGCAACGATCGGATTGGCGACGAGCGCCGATTCGATCTCCATCGTTCCCATGCGGTGTCCGGAGACGTTGAGCACGTCGTCGATCCGGCCCACGACCGTGAAGTACCCGGTCACCTTGTCCCGCACGGCGCCGTCGCCGGCGAGATAGATGCTGCCGCCCAGTTCCACCGGATAGTAGGACTTGCGGAACCGCTCGGGGTCGCCCCAGATCGTCCGCAGCATCCCGGGCCATGGACGCCGGATGACCAGCAGGCCACCCTGCCCGTTCGGAACCTCGTGCCCGGCCTCGTCGACGATGGCCGCATCGATCCCCGGTAGCGGCAGGGTACAGGAGCCCGGAACGAGCGGCGTCGCGCCCGGCAACGGGGTGATGACGTGGCCGCCCGTTTCGGTCTGCCAGAACGTGTCGACGATCGGACACTGCTCCCGGCCGACATTGCGGTAGTACCACATCCACGCTTCCGGATTGATCGGCTCGCCGACGGTGCCGAGAATGCGCAGCTGCGAAAGATCGAAGCGCGAGGGATGGGTTTCCGGCGCGGCGTCATTGGCCTTGATGAGCGCGCGGATCGCCGTCGGCGCGGTGTAGAACACGGTGACGCGGTGATCCTGGCACATCTGCCAGAACCGGCCGGCATTCGGATGGGTCGGCACGCCCTCGAACATCACCTCGGTCGCACCGGTGGCAAGCGGCCCGTAGCAGACATAGGTGTGCCCGGTCACCCAACCGACGTCGGCGGTGCACCAGAACACATCCGTGGGCTTGATGTCGAAGGTCCACTTCATCGTCAGCACCGCCCACAGGAGATAACCGCCGGTGGAATGCTGGACGCCCTTGGGCGTGCCCGTCGACCCCGAGGTGTAGAGCACGAACAGCGGGTGCTCGGCCTCGACCCACTCCGGTTCGCACTGGTCGGCCTGTCCCGCCATCCGGTCGTGGAGCCACTCATCGCGGGCGGCGTCCCAGGCCACCGCACCGCCGGTGCGGCGGTACACCAGCACCTTGCGCACCGCCTCGCATCCGCCCATCGCCAGCGCCTCGTCGATCGCCGCCTTGAGCGGAATCGCCCGGCCGCCGCGCATCTGCTCGTCGGCGCAGAGCACGAGGCTCGCGCCGACATCGACGATGCGCTCATGAACCGATTTGGCCGAGAAGCCACCGAACACCACCGAATGGATCACGCCCAGCCGCGCGCAGGCCTGCATCGCGACCACCGCCTCGATCGACATCGGCATGTAGATGATCGCGCGATCCCCTTTCCGGTACCCAAGCGAGCGCAAGCCGTTGGCCAGCCGGCAGACCCGTTGATGCAGTTCCCGGTAGGTGATGCGCGTCACCGCGCCGTCGTCGGCCTCGAACACGATCGCGGTCTTCTCCGCGTTGCCGTTTTCGAGATTCCGGTCCAGGCAGTTGTAGGAGGCGTTGAGCCGGCCGTCCGCGAACCAGCGGTAGAACGGCGCATCCGATTCGTCCAGCACCTCGGTGAACGGCGTCTTCCAGACCAGGTGTTCCTGCGCCAGACCGCGCCAGAACCCGTCCGGATCGCGGCGGGCATGCTCGCAAAGCCGGTGGTAGGCGTCCATGCCGGATATCGCCGCGCCCTGCACGGCGCGCGGGCCGGGAGGAAACACCCGCTTTTCCCCCAGGTCGAATTCGATGTTCGGCATGTTGCGGTCCCCCTGTCCCGAAAAAAACGACAGGCGCAAGGTTACCGAAAGTTCGCGCGGACGGCGCAACTGCGATTACGGCAGCTGCGGCGGCTCCATCCGCACCATCATCCGCTCGGAAATCCGGATCGCACGATCGAGATGCATCGCCGCGGTGTATCGGAACCGCCACACGTTGGGATTGTCCTCGGGAGCGCCGATGTCGGCGCGCGCCCGGCGCAGCAATTGCGACACCCGCGCCAGGCGGGGAACCCGCGGCGGCGGCAGGTCTTCGGCGGGGTGGAAGGCGAGATTCTTGCCGTCGCCATACGCCGCCCGCTGGATCAGGCGCATCGTGCGGTTGATCTCCGCAATCGCCCGCCGCTCCGGCGGCGCCAGCGGGGGGCCGGGACGATGCGAAAGATAGTACCGGGCGTCGTGCAGATCGGTCAGCGCGTGGAGGTACGGCGGATGTCGGCCGGGGACCTGGGCACCGGCCCATCCCGGCAGCATTGCGGCAAAAGCGAGCGACACGGCGGCAAGCCATCGACGGTTCATGGTTTCTCCCTGGATCGGCGCGCCAGCATAGACCAAAAGAACGGCCCCGGTCGCGCATTCCCCGTGGCAACGGGGAACCGGGTTTCATTTTGACTTCTCGTCCCTCGCGGTGCAACATAAAGGGCAGGCACCGGTTCGCATCGCCCCGACGTTCTCCCGCAAGGAAGCACGGCGAATCGGCAACCGGAGTTCGGGGCCCGCGCGCTCAACAGGGAGACCCAAAGGGAGACCCAACGCATGAACAACATCATTCCGGACGTCGCGCTGATCGACAACAGCGACGAACGGGCGCCGCTCGTGCTCGTGCTCGACTGCTCGGGCAGCATGGCCGAAGACGACAAGATCCACCTGCTCAACGATGGTCTCAAGACCCTCGAGGCCGAGCTCAAGAAGGATCCGATCGCCGCGCGCTGCGGGCGCGTACTCGTCATCTCCTTCGGCGGCGACAACAACATCGAAATCATGGGCGACTGGACCGACGCCATGGACTTCACGCCCCCCGAACTCCATGCCGGCGGCATGACCCCCTGGGCGCCGCCATGCGCTGCGCCCT
>JAJYBQ010000108.1 GCA_021778935.1 Pseudomonadota bacterium
CATGGTGGGTTCGCTTTCGATGATCTGGGCGAACCGCCGACGGAACTCCGGTTCGTCTTCGATGATGATGATCGAGATGGGATCGGTGCTCATGGGAGTCGACGGGTTCCGGCGATGGTCAATCGGGAAATTCTCCTCATATCCGGCCAGGTTGTCTATGGCGCAAGGCGGGTTCGCGTCCATTCGGACCCCGCGTAGGCAAAAAGCAGCCGGTCGTGGAGACGGGATGGGCGGCCCTGCCAGAACTCGATCGTCTCCGGAACCAGCCGGTAGCCGCCCCAATGCGGTGGTCGCGGTGGTGGCGATTGTTCGGTGAAGCGCTCTCGCAGTTGTGCGAATTGGGCTTCCAGGCAGGTCCGGTCGGGGATCGCACTGCTTTGCTGGGAAACCCAGGCGCCGATCCGCGCGTCGAGCGGCCGCCGGGCAAAGTATTCATCGGACGCCGCGGCCGGCAGCTCTTCCACGACCCCGTCGATCCGTACCTGCCGTTCCAGCGCCGCCCAGAAAAACAGCGCGCTGGCTTGCCGGTTTGCGCGGAGTTCACGGCCTTTGCGGCTCTCGAAATTCGTGAAGAAGGTAAACCCCTGGCCCCCGAAGTCCTTGCACAGCACGATGCGTACGGCCGGACGCCCCTGCGCGTCGGCCGTCGCCAGCGCCATCGCATTGGGCTCCCGGCCGCCGGAGCCGACGGCCTCGTTGAACCAGCGCGCGAACAGCGCGAGCGGATCCGCCCCCGCTTCGTCTTCGGTCAGGGAAAAACGCTCGTATTCGGTGCGAAGATTGGCATTCGTCATGCGGAGCGTTTTGCAAAATGGGTGACATTTCGTCGGAATCGCCATTGTACGAGGCCGATCCGTCCGGGGGGGATGCATTGGCATCATCCGAACGGCGGTTTGGCGGGATCGCGCGTCTTTATGGGGGGGAGGCGTGCGCGCGGTTTGCCGGGGCGCGGGTGGCGGTGGTGGGAATCGGCGGTGTGGGGAGCTGGGCTGCGGAGGCCTTGGCGCGTTCCGGGGTGCGGCGGCTGACGCTGATCGACCTGGACCATGTCGCCGAGAGCAACACCAACCGCCAGATCCACGCCCTGGACGGGGAGTACGGCAGGCCCAAGGTGCAAGCGATGGCGGACCGGATCCGCGCGATCAACCCGGTGGCGGAGACGATCGCGGTCGAGGAGTTTCTCGATGCCGGCAACGCCGACGCACTGCTGCGCGACCTCGATTGGGTGATCGATTGCACCGATGCGGTCCGCGCGAAGGCGGCGCTGATCGCCTGCGCGCGCAGCCGCGGGATCGGCGTGGTCTCGTGCGGCGCCGCCGGCGGGCGGCGAGATCCCGGGCGCCTCCGGGTCGGAGATCTGTCGGCCGCGGCGGGCGATCCGCTGTTGGCCAAGTTGCGCCATCGCCTGCGGCGGGAACATGGATTTCCGGCCGCCGGATTACGCGGCCGTGCGGGGCGTTTCGGCGTCGTCGCGGTGTATTCCGACGAGCCGGTGCGATATCCGGACGCGGGCTGTGCCCCCGGCGGCGCGCAGCCGGGGAGTCCGCTGGCTTGCGGCGGCTACGGTTCGGTGGTGACCGTGACCGCGGCGATGGGGCTGGTGGCGGCGGCACGGGTACTCGACGGCATTGCGGCGTGAGCGGACGGGATCCTGGCGAGAGACTCCATGTCGGGCTGGGTGGTTTTTGCTACGCTGTTCCGGAAGAGGCCGAACTCAACCAAGAAAGGGACACGCGATGTTTCGGAAAATCCTGGTTCCCACCGACGGTTCCGAACTGTCCGCGCGCGCCATCGCCGGAGCGGTCGAGCTGGCGGCCAAGCTGGGCGCGTCGATCGTTGGCGTGACGGCGGTCGAACCCTACGCCTACGCGACCCTGTCCGAGTACCGCCCGGAGACCATCGTGGAATACGAGCAGCGTGCCCATCTGGCGGCGCGTGAGCGCCTCGACGCGCTGGAGGCGACGGCGCGCAAGGGCGGCGTGCCGGTGGAGACGGTGGTGGCGCGCAGCTTCTCGCCTTACGAAGCCATCATCGAAACCGCCAAGGAGCAGGGTTGCGATGTGATCTTCATGGCTTCCCACGGGCGCCGCGGCCTGAGCGCGGTGCTGCTCGGCAGCGAAACCCAGAAGGTGCTCACGCACAGCCACATCCCGGTGATCGTGTACCGCTGATGGCCGACCCGATGGCATTTGCCGCGGCCGGCCCCGACGCACCGGGCGGGCGCATCGAACTCGGCCACGCGCCGATGGACGCGATCCACCGCGAGTTCTACGACTGCATGAATGCCCTGCGGGGGCAGGGCGATCGCACGGAGTCCTTGCTCGCCTTGCACGAGCATCTGCTGCGGCACTTCGCGCAGGAGGAGCACTGGATGCGCGAGACGGCGTTTCCGGCATACGCCTGTCATGCCCGGGAACACGAAATGGCCCTCGGCGTGGTGTCCGAAGTGCGCCGCCGCCACGATACCGGCGATGCGGAGATCGTCGATCGCCTGACGGAGGAACTGCCGCAGTGGTTCGCGGTGCATGCTGCCGCGATGGATGCGGCCCTGGCGGAATACCTGCGCACGGGGGGTGGGAGTTTGGCCGCCGCCCATGCCTGCACCGCGACATGAGACGCGTTGCAGGTGCGGGCTTCTAAATCGCCCGTGTCGCCGCGATCAGCCACTTTCGCGCCGCGCCGCCCACCAGTGGTTCGAGGCGCCGGCGCACGGTGGTGTGATACGTGTTCAGCCACGCGATCTCGTCGGTCCGCAGCAGGCTGCGATCGATGCAGCGCCGGTCGATCGGACAGAGGGTGAGCGTCTCGAACTGCAGGAATTCGCCGAACGCCCCGTCTGCGCGTTGCGGCGCGGGAACCGTCGCCAGCAGGTTCTCGATCCGCACCCCCCATTTGCCGGGCCGGTAGACCGCCGGCTCGTTGGAGGTGATCATTCCGATCTCCATCGCCGTATGCGGCTCGGGCGGCGCGCTCGGGGAGATCGACTGCGGTCCCTCATGCACGTTGAGGAAGTAGCCCACGCCGTGGCCGGTGCCATGGCCGTAGTCCAGGCCATACGCCCAGAGCGGCGCACGCGCCAGGCTATCGAGCAGGGGGGCGCGGTGCCCGCGCGGGAAACGCGTGGTCGAGAGCTGGATCATGCCCTTGAGCACCAGCGTGAAATCGCGCCGCTGTTCCGGCGTGGGCCGGCCGATGGCAACGACCCGGGTGATATCGGTCGTCCCGCCTTCGTACTGTCCGCCGGAGTCGATGAGCAGCAGGCCTTCGCCGCAGAGGGTGCCGTCGCAGATCACGGCATGGGCGGTTTCGGTGGCGCGATAGTGGGGCGAGGCGCCGTTGGCATTGAACCCGGCGATCGTCTCGAAGCTGAGCGATACGAAGCCGGGCCGGCGCGCGCGTTCCGCCGAAAGGCGTTCATCGATCGTGCATTCCGTAATGTGTTCGCGCCGCGCGAGCGCGGCGTCGAGCCAGGCGAAAAATTCGCAGAGCGCCGCGCCGTCCTGCTCCATGGCGGCGCGCACATGGTGCAGTTCTTCCGCCGACTTGCGGGACTTGATCAGCACCGACGGGTTGATCTGCTCGATGGCGCGCACACCATCGGGAAGTGCGCGCGCCATCGCCGCCGTCACCCGCCGGGGATCGAGGAGCACCGTTTCGCCGGGACCGACGGCGGCGAGTGCCGATCGCGCCCGGCCGTATTCGGCAAGTTCGATGCCGTCGGCGCGCAGTCGCTGCTCCAGCGCAGCACCGATCTTGCCGGAGGGGAGAAAGAGGGTCGCGCCGTCGCGGTCGATGATGGCGTGGGCGAGGAATACCGGATTGAACGGGATGTCCGAGCCGCGGAGGTTGAACAGCCAGGCGATGTCGTCCAGGCTGGAGATCCAATGGCGATCGGCACCGCAGGCTTGCATCCGTTCGCGGATCAGCGTGAGCTTGTGCGCGCGGCTGCGCGACTCGAATTGCGCATTGCGCTCCTGCACCCCGTCCGGCGGCAGCGGCGGACGGTCCGGCCAGATTTCGTCGGCCAGGTCGAGGTCGGTGCGCAGCCGCGCATTGCGTGCCCGCAGGGCCGTTTCGATCGCGCGGGCGAGCGCCAGGCCGATGGTCATGCCGTCCACGCCCACCGCGGCGCCGTCGGGCATATGGGCGCATAGCCAGTCCGTCAGCGGGGCGCCGGCGCTGCTCGCCGCCTTGATGGTTTCGATGCCGGTACCGGCGAGCTGCCGTTCGGCGTCGACCCAATACCGGTTGTCCACCAGCAGGGCGGCATGATCTTCCGTGATCACCAGGGTGCCGGCGGAACCTGTGAACCCGCTGAGCCACTGGCGGGTTTGCCAATGCGCGGGCAGGTACTCGGACAGATGCGGGTCGGACGAGAGGGCGATCCAGGCCGACAGGCCGTGGACGCGCAATCGGGAGCGGAGCGCGTCGATCCGCGCCGGGATGGTGTCGTGGGCTTGCATCACCGCGATCTCGAGTCCTTCAGGGTGACGATGCGGTTGAAGACCGGCCGGTCGTTGCGGTGATCCACGCGGTCGGCAACGAAGTAGCCTTGGCGTTCGAACTGGAAGCGCTCGTCTGCCATCGCCGATGCCAGCGTGGATTCGACGTATGCAGCAATGCTGCGGCGGCTTTCCGGGTTGAGCCGCGTACGGTAGTCCCCCGCACCCGCGTCGGGGTCGTCGCAGGAGAACAGACGATCGTATAGCCGCACCTCCGCCGCCGGGGAATCCCCCGCCGGCAGCCAGTGGATCGCGCCCTTGACCTTGACCGCGCTCGCGCCCGGCGTGCCGCTCTTCGTGTCGGGCAGGATCTCGGCATGCACCGTCGCGATCCGTCCCTCGGCATCCCGGTCGAAGCCGGTGCAGCGGATGACATGGGCATAGCGCAGCCGCACCATACCTCCCGGCGTCAGGCGGAAAAAGTCGGGTGATGCCTGCTCGCGGAAGTCCTCGCGTTCGATCCACAGTTCGCGCCGCAGCGCGATCGTGCGCGTGCCGAGTTCCGGCCGGTGCGGATGCACGGGCGCCAGGCAGTCCTCGCGCGTGGATTCCGGGACGTTGGTCAGGACGAGCCGCAAGGGATCGAGACCCGCCATCGCGCCCGGCGCATGGCCGTCGAGGTCGTGCCGCAGCGCCTGCTCGAGTACTGCGTACTCGATCCGGGAGTCCGCCTTGCTCACGCCGATGCGCTCCGCGAAGAGCGCCAGGCTGCGTGGCGTATACCCCCGGCGTCGCAGGCCGACGAGGGTCGGCATGCGCGGATCATCCCAACCGTCGACAAGCCCTTCGTCGACCAATTGAATCAGTTTGCGCTTGCTCAGCACGACGGAATCGATGTTGAGCCGGGCAAATTCGGTTTGCCGTGGCAGGTCGAACGGGTCGGGCAGCCGTTCCTCGAGCGCATGGGCGAGCAGCGGCGCAAACGACTCCGGCGCGCCAAGCAGCACATCGAAGAATGCGTCGACCTCCCGTGCCGCCGCGTCGCGGTCGTGTTCCCAGCGCACGAACAGGGCGCGCATCCGTTGCTCCGCCGCGCTTGCGAAGAGTTTCCCGGCGAAGTTGTGGCAATGCAGCGCGAACTCGCGCGCCGCCTCGCCGCCTTGTGCGCGGATGCCGCGCACAAGTTCGATGGCGGAGCGCCATTGCGGCCCGCGCAGAACCGGCACACAGCGCTCCACGCACCAGTCGTAGAGCGGTCGATGGTCCTCGAACTCGAGCGTGCAGATGCTGTGCGTGATGCTTTCCAGGGCATCCGACAGCGCGTGCGCAAAGTCGTACATCGGGTAGATGCACCAGCGATCGCCGGTCCGGTGATGGTGCGCGAAACGGATGCGGTAGAGAGTCGGATCGCGCAGGTTGATGTTGGGCGAGGCCATGTCGATGCGCGCCCGCAGCACCATCGATCCTTCCGGGTGCGCACCGGCACGCATCTCGCGGAATCGCGTCAGGCTCTCCGCCGCCGGCCGGTCGCGATAGCGGGATGCGCGGCCGGGTTCGGTGAGGGTGCCGCGCGCCAGGCGCAGCTCTTCTGCGCTCGACTCATCTATGTAGGCATGTCCGCCTTCGATCAGGAATTCGGCGCAGCGGAACGATTGCTCGAAGTAGTCCGAGGCGAAATAGCGGTTGTCCTCGGTGCCGTCCTGCCAGTCAAAGCCGAGCCAGCGTACGCTGTCGGCGATGCTGTCGACGTACTCCTGCTCCTCCTTCGTCGGATTGGTGTCATCGAAGCGCATGTGGCAGCGCCCCTGGAAGTCGCGCGCCAAGCCGAAGTTGAGGAAGATCGATTTGGCATGGCCGACATGCAGATAGCCGTTCGGCTCCGGTGGAAACCGGGTGCGAATCCGGGCGGCGTCGAGGCTGCCGAGATGCTGGAAGTCACCGTCGCCCGGGGCGCCGTTCCAGCGCCGTCGCGCAAATCGGTTGGCCGCGAGATCCGTGGCGACGAGGTTGCGCAGGAAGTTCGCCGGGGAGGCGGTGGCGGTATTGCGGGTGTGTCGTTCCATTTCGGACCTTCTCGGCCTCGCGTTCGGGTTTCGGCGCAGTGCGTTGTCATCCGTCGTTGATCCCGCGCATCTTACTTCGCGCCCGGCTCTTGACGGGGGGGTCGTTGCGCGACTACGCTGGGACCGACTGGGCAGAGGTTCTGCCAGTGAACGCCTTGCTGCGGGAGGGTATCCGGAATGTGGCCCTATCCCAACCGAATCGCGCACCGCGGCGGCGGCGTATTGGCGCCCGAGAATACGATCGCGGCCTTGAATGCCGCGCTGGGTTACGGCTACCACGCGGCCGAGGTCGATGCCGCGTTGTCGCGCGACGAGGTGCCGGTGCTGTTGCACGACGCGTCGCTGGAACGAACGACGGATGGCAATGGTTGCGTGTGTGACTACACCGTCGACGAATTGACGTGGTTCGATGCGGGCGAGCGGTTCGCGCCGGAGTTCCTGGGCGAGCCGATCCCGACCCTGGAACAGGCGCTGCGTGCGTGCGCGCACTGGGGGATCTGGCTCAACGTCGAAATCAAGCCGGTCCCGGGGTTCGAAAAGCAGACTGGTGCGATCGTCGCTCGGACGGTCTCCCGGTTTTGCGTGAAGAACGGCATCGTTGGCGATCGTCTTCCGCTGTTGTCGTCGTTTTCCGTCGTCGCGCTGGAGGCAGCCCGACGGGCAGCTCCCCACCTGCCGCGCGGATATCTGGTTTCCCGCGTTGGTCCGAAGTGGCGCCGGACGCTGGAGCATTGCGGTTGCCGGAGTCTGCATTGTGAATACCATGCGCTCGACGAGGCCACCGCGCGGGCGGTGAAGGATGCCGGTTTCGGCCTGCTTTGCTATACGGTCGACGAGCCCGCGCGGGTGCGGGTATTGGATTCCTGGGGGGTCGATGCGGTCGTTGTCGACCGCATCGACCTGATTTCTCCGCACGTCGCGCGGAGCAGCGCCGCGCTCAGTGCGCATCCTTCGATACGCTCGATCCCAGAACCGCCCGTAGGCGGTCGGAGTCAAGGATCCGCAGGTGTTTCTGTTCCACCTCGATCAGCCCTTCCTGCGCAAAGTGGGAGAGTGCTCGGCTGACGGTCTCGAGTTTCAGTCCGAGGAAGCTGCCGATCTCCGCGCGCGTCATGCGCAGCACGAATTCCAGGCGCGAATAACCACGCGCTTCGAAGCGCTGCGAGAGGTTGAGCAGGAACGCCGCCAGGCGCTCTTCCGCGCGCATGCTGCCCAGCAGCAGCATGACGCCGTGTTCACGCACGATCTCGCGGCTCATCACCTTGCGCAGATTGTTCTGCAGCGAAGGCACCGCGGCTGCGATCTCTTCAAGCCGCTCGTACGGAAGGACGCAGACCTCCGTGTCCTCGAGCGCAACGGTGTCGCAGGTGTGGGCTTCGGCGGAGATCCCGTCGAGACCGACCACTTCGCCGGCCATGTGGAACCCGGTCACCTGTTCGTGGCCGTCGGGCGACATGAGCGTGCTCTTGAGGAAGCCCAGTCGGACC
>JAJYBQ010000109.1 GCA_021778935.1 Pseudomonadota bacterium
GCCGACGTCCGCTCGCTGCCTGCGACGGCAGGTGCTCGGCTCGACGCATTTCAAAACCCCAAGCTGGCCAGCAGATCGTCGACGCCTGCCTGATCGGTCACGACATCGTCGCGTCCTTCCGCATTCACCACCGGGCCCTGGAGTCCGGTCGGCTCGGGCTTTTTCCGTAGTTCGGGTGGCGTCGTCTCGACCAGCAGCTTGACGAGTTGCTCTTCGAGCGTCTGCGCGAGGTTTACCACCTTGCGGATCACCTGGCCGGTGAGGTCGTGAAAGTCCTGCGCCAGCATGATGTCGGTGAGAATCGCATTGGTCGCGTCGGCCTGTTTGTCCAACGCCGCGAAGAATGCGCAGGTTTCCTGCACCAGTTCCGCTCCCGCCGGAGTGGTGCGCGACCCCGGAGGCGTGCCGCCGTCGGCGAACACCTCGACGGCATCCCATCGCATGCGCAGTCGCCGGGCGCGATCGGCGGTTTCCTCCTGCACAAGACGCGCGCGGTCTACCGCATTGAGAACCTTTTCGGCGGCATCTCCGGTCATCTTGGCGATGTAGGACAGCCGATCGCGTGCGTCGGGCAGGTTGGCCCGGACGTCGGAGAGTTCCTGGTCATAGCCGAGTTCGCGCAGCGCGTCGTGCAGCATCCGCGTGAGATGGCCAAGCCGGTGGTACACCCCATCGTCTGCCGCCCCGAGGTCGTCGGGCACCCCCGCCGGCCCCGCGCCGTGGAGCGCCGGAGCGGTCGAATTCGTCGGTTCGAGACTCATGACCGCATCCATCAGGCCTGCCCGCTGATCTTGTGGAAGATCTTCTCGATCTTTTCTTCCAGGGTCGCCTTGGTGAACGGCTTCACGATGTAACCGCTTGCGCCGTTCTGGGCGGCATTGATGATGTCTTCCTTCTTCGCTTCCGCCGTCACCATCAGCACCGGAAGATGCTTCAACCCGTCGTCGGCCCGGATGCTTTTCAGCAGGGCGAACCCGTCCATGTTGGGCATGTTGATGTCGGAGACGACAAAATCATATTTGCCGTTATGCAGCATGTTCAATGCAACGGCACCGTCTTCGGCCTCATCGGCGTTGTTGAAGCCGATTTCCTTGAGCAGGTTGCGCAGGATCCTTCTCATGGTGGAGAAGTCGTCGACGATGAGGAATCGCGCGTCGGTATTCATGGGAAAACTCCATCGTGCGCGGGACCATGGCTACCCGTGGCCCGCCTCGGTTTGCAGCGAAGGTATTTTCGTGGGGCGGCAACGTCATCGAATTGCCGAAAAGCGCCGGTTTCCGCCGCTTCTCGCCGCTTGGCGGCCAAGCATGAGGGAACGTGGCCCATGGGATGTCACCTCGGCGGCACCGCAAGCAGCGTCGGTAGTTGGACCGGATTCCCCGCCGGATTGATCGCGACGGTCCGCCGCAAGTCGCCGGCGGTTCCTTCGTTGACCTCCGAATTTTCCTTCGCCATCCGCGCTTCCGCCATCTTGTTCAGAATGAGGATCGAGATGCGCCGGTTCAGCGGATTCATGGGGTCATTGGCGACCAGCGGAGCAGAGTCGGCCATGCCGACGACCCGCATGACCAGCGCGGAATTCATGCCGCCGGCGATGAGCTCGCGCCGCGACGCATTGGCGCGGTCGGACGACAGTTCCCAGTTGGAGTAGGAGCGGTCGCCATCGAGATACTGTGATGAATCGGTGTGACCGGTGACGACGATCTTCCTGCCGAAATCGTTGAGCACCGGCCCGAAGTCCTGCAGAATTTCCTGCATGTAACTCTTGATGTGGGCGCTACCGGTGGCAAACATCGGCCGCTTGTCGTTGTCCACGATCTGGATGCGCAGCCCGTCCGGGGTGATTTCAACGCGGATTTGGCTCTGGAACTTGGCAAGATCCTTGTTCGCAAGGATTGCCTGTTCGAGGTGGCGCTTGAACTCGCGCATTTTCGCCCGCTCGGCTGCCATCATCTGGTCGCGCTGACGCTTGAGTGCGTCGGCAGCCACCTTTCTGACCTGTCCGACTTCCTTGGTCAGGTCGCTGCCGCCGCCGGTCATGATCGTCGTCGAGCTGCCGGTGCCGGGACCGCCCGAAAGCGAAATCTGCAGGGGAGATCGGAAGTAGTCCTGTATTCCCTTGAGGTCGCCCTTGGTCGTCGATCCGAGCAGCCACATCAGCAGGAAAAAGGCCATCATCGCGGTGACGAAGTCGGCGTAGGCGATCTTCCACGCGGCGCCATGCGCGCCATGCCCGCCCTTCTTGACGCGCTTGACGACGATCGTCGACTTGGCCTTTTCGCTGGGCGTGCTCATGCTCTTCCCCTCTCCCCCCGCAGGGGGAAGAGGGCCGGGGTGAGGGGGGAACGGGCCGCGTCAGCGCTTCTGCTTGACATGTTTTTCCAGTTCCAGAAAGTTCGGGCGCTCGGTCGAGTAGAGGATCTTGCGTCCGAATTCGACCGCCAGCGCGGGCGCGTACCCCTGCAGGTTGGCAAGCAGGGTTGCCTTGACGCAGTTGAGCTCCTTGGTCGATTCATCGACCTTCTGTTCGAGCAGCGCGGCAAGTGGACCGATGAATCCGTAGGAAAGGAGAATTCCGAGGAAGGTTCCCACCAGTGCCGCAGCGATCATTTCTCCCAGGATCGCCGGCGGCTTGCCGACCGACGCCATGGTGCGGACGACGCCCATCACCGCCGCGACGATGCCGAAGGCCGGCAGCCCGTCGGCGGCCTTCTGTAGGGATATCGAGGGTTGCATCGCCTCATGGTGGTGGGTATCGATCTCCTGTTCCATGAGGCTCTCGATCTCGAACGGATTCATGTTTCCTGACACCATCATGCGCAGGTAATCGGTGATGAACTCGACCAGATGGTGATCGGAGACGATCGTCGGGTGCTTTTGAAACAACGGGCTTTTCTCGGGCTCTTCGATGTCGCTCTCGACGGCCATCATCCCTTCCTTGCGAACCTTGGTGAGGATGTCGTAGAGCAGCGCCATGAGCGCCATATAACGCGACTTCGTGTACTTCGATCCGCCTAACAGTTTGGGGAGGGACTTCAAGGTCGCGCCGAGCACCTTGGTCGAATTGGAGGTGATGAACGCCCCGATTGCCGCTCCGGCGATGGTCATCAGTTCCACCGGTTGCAGGAGGACGGCAAAGTCCCCGTGTTCCATTGCGTAGCCGCCGAACACCGCACCCAGGACGATCACGTAACCAATGATGACGAACATGCTCTGCGGGGAATGGAAAGGTCGTAGGGTGCATTAGAAATCAGGATCGCTCCGGGGGAATCCGCTAAGTCCGGTCGTCCAGGACGACATTTCCGGCGATTGAACTCCTCCTGTCCGGCGCGCGGGATAGGGCGGGCTAAGGGTGCGGAAACCGGGAGGGTGTCGGCGCAAAAAAAGCCCGGATATCATCCGGGCCGCTTCGAAGGACGAGCGTCAAAGGCGGGTCAGGCCAGCGCCACCTCTTCTTCCACTTCCGCCCGGGCGCTGCCGCGGCCCTTGCCGGCGCGCGCCGGCGGCTCGCAAAGGCCGCAGACGTAGTTCTTGGTCAGTTCGTACGTATGGGTCACGAATTTTCCGCTGCATTTGCAGCACGGCGTGAGCGTGATCATGCCTGCGTCGACGAATTTCACCAGACGCCATGCGCGGGTGACGGAGAGCAGCGGGTCGATGCTCTGGGCGCGGGTCTGCTCCAGGTAGAGTTCGTACGCCTTGATGATGGCGTCGATCTCCTCGAGTTCGCTGGTCTTGTTCAGGTATTCGTAGATGTTCAGGAACAGCGACGAATGGATGTTCGGCTGCCAGGTCATGAACCAGTCGGTGGAGAACGGCAGCATCCCCCGGGCGGGCGATTCGCCCTGCACCTCCTTATACAGGCGCAGCAGGCGTTCATAGGACAGGTCGGTCTCCGACTCCAGGACCTGCAGGCGTGCGCCCAGTTTGATCAGGGCGATCGCGCGTTGGATCTGCCGGCTTTCGCTGACGATGCTCTTGATGCGCATGGCGTCTCTCCTCGTTCGGTTCCGCTCGGAAGGATCAGTTCGCTTCGGCGAACTGGCCCGCCATCACGATATTGGCGTGCAGGCCGGTGACGGCGGCGCCCGGCGCGAGCTTGGCGCGGGAATGGTTGGTAAGCAGGTTCCATACGACATCGTCGTCGAAGCGGAAACGCAGGATCAGCTGGTTGCTTCCGGCGATTTTCATCAATTGCGCCGGCGTGAGCTGCTCCACAATGGCGGCGACTTCCTCGGAAACGCCGAGGCGATAGCGGGCCTGGGCCTTGTCGGCGCGGATCATGTGCTGCGCCAGCATCAGGTAGGCGAGATTGACCTCGCGGATTTCCTGCAGAAGCTGTTCGTTGTTGCTGGGTTCCATGGCGTCCTCTCCTGGGTTTGTGCCGGGGGGGATGCCCCGGAATGCGTGATGAAGTGATGCCATTTTGCGGGATCCGGACGGGATGGATGTAGCGGAGAGCCACCCAAATTCCGCGTCGGACTCTTGCCCGCCTGGTTGTAGGAATTTCCCCTACAAGGGGGCTCGCTAAAGTTTCCGCAATCCGGCACCGATATAGCACCTAACGCGGCACACACCGCACCGAAATCGAAACGGATAGAAGGAAAGGACCGATCATGCTGAGTCTCCAAACCAATTCCCTGTCGCTGTTTTCCCAGAACGCCATGACGGTGAACCAGCAGAATGTCGCCACCGACGTTCAGCAGCTCTCGTCGGGGTACCGGATCAACACCGCGGCGAACGATCCGGCGGGCTTGCAGGACGCCACCCTGATGCAGGCGCAGGTGAACGGCCTGAATCAGGGCGTGATGAACGCCAACGACGCGGCATCGATGGCGCAGACCGCCAGCGGCGCGCTGACCTCGGTCGTCAACATGCTCCAGCAGATGCGGACGCTGGCGGTGGAGGCGAACAACTCCACGACCAATGCGAGCGATGCCGCGAACCTGAATTCGGAGTTCCAGGCGCTGGCCACGCAGATCGGCAACGTCATTTCCCAGACGCAGTTCAACGGACAGACCCTGTTTGGTTCCGGCGCAAGCTTTACCACCGCGACCTTCCAGGTCGGCGCCAACGCCGCCGACACGATCACCCTCACCACGGGGTCGGGCTCGTTGAACAACGGGGATGCACTGGGGTCGATTACCGGAACGACGCTCTCGGTGGGCGCCGCCGGGACGACGATCTCCGGCATCGACACGGCGCTGGGCGAAGTGCTGGGGGTTGAAGCCAAATGGGGTGCGGGTCAGATCCAGGCGCAACAGGCCGCCGCGGTCGGGCAGGTGAACTCCATGAATCTGGCCTCCGCCCGGTCGCAGATCATCGACACCAATTATGCCCAGGCGTCTTCGGCCTTGTCGCAGGCGCAGGTCGTGCAGCAGGCCAGCGCGACCATGCTCACCCAGGCGAACACCTTGCCGCAGACGGTGCTGACCCTGCTCAAGAACTTCTAGGCGCGTCGGTTCCGCAAGTCGGGAAGGGCGGAAACCGGGGGGATTCCCTCGGTTTCCGCCTTTTTGCTTTGCCCCCGGCGCGGCAAAATCGGACCTGCGCGAACGTTGCACTCAAGTTCGTTGGAAAACCGCCGATATGGGTAAGCGAGCGGGGTGATTCCGTTCTGCGAGGTGGCATATGGCATCCAGTCCTGTTTCGGCTGCATCCGGTTCCCCGGGCTATCGGGTGGGAACGGCTTCGGCGTCGCCCGGCGACGGATCGCCCCCGATGTCGAATGCGACGCCCGGGGCAGGGGCGCCGGCGGCGGGAGCGGCGGTGTCGCCCGACGTCGTCCAGAAGGCGGTTGCCGATGCAAACGCGGCGTTGGCGCAGGGCGGGACGGAGCTGAATTTTGTCTTCGACAAACAGGCAAACGACATGATCGTCAAGGTCGTCGATCGGCAGACTCATCAGGTTGTTCAGCAGATCCCGGCCAAGTGGATGACGGCGGCGGCGCGAGCGCTCGCGGATGCCCAGCCGGGCGCCTTGATCAATACGAACGCGTGACGATGGTGGTCGCGACGCATTTCCGGGGGATTGAACCATGATCGGCACCTACGCCAACCCGTTCCAGACGAGCTTTCTCTCCAATTACACGACGAACACCTCGGGTAGCGGATCGCTGATGTCGACGGGGGTGATCAACGTCAGCCAGCTCGTCACGCAGCTGATGAACGCCCAGTCGCAGCCGTTGACCGCGCTGCAGAACCAGCTCTCCGGCATCCAGACGACGCTGAGCGCCTACGGTCAACTGCAAGGCGCCGTTTCCTCGCTCCAGACGGCGGCGCAGACGCTGAGCAACCCGTCGTCCTTCCAGGCCGCGCAGGCGACGGTGACCGGTACGGGCGTGACGGCTGCGGTCACCGGGACCCCGGCGCCCGCCAACTACTCGATCGGCATTTCGTCGATCGCGCAGTCGCAGTCGGTTTTCTCTGCGCCGGTTTCGGATCCCACGGCGCTGACCATGGGCACCGGGACGCTGACGATCCAGATGGGAAGCCTGAGCGGCAGTACCTTCACGGGCAGCGGCAGCGCAATCAATGTCTCGATCACGTCGAGCAACGACAGCCTGAACGGGATTGCCGCGGCGATCAACGCCGCGGCGGCGGGTTCCGTGAATGCGTCGGTGGTGACCGACGCCAGCGGCAGCCGGCTCGTGGTGAGCGCCGCCAATACCGGGTTGTCGAACGCGTTCTCGGTGACCAGCACGGGGGCGAGCGGCAGCGGCCTGGCCGGCATCGCGTTCAATCCGGCATCGCCCGGATCGACGCCATCGTCGACCGCGATGGGGGAGAGTCAGGCGGCGGCCAACGCCAATTTCACCGTCAACGGGCTGGCGTTGTCCTCGGCCTCGAATACCGTGACGTCCGCGATTCAGGGCGTGACGCTCAGTCTCACCCAACCGACCCCATCCGGAGCACCGGCGCAGGTCGCGATCGGCAGCAACCAGACGGCGATCACCAATTCGGTCGCGCAGTTTCTTTCGGCGTACAACAACTACGTCGCCACCAACAACAGCCTGACCGCCTATAACTCGCAATCAAACACCGCGTCGGTGCTGACGGGAGATCCCACCGCGATGCAGACGAACAATTCCCTGCAGGCGATCATGAGCTCCGCGACGACGGCCGGCGGCAGCAGCAGCTACGCCTACCTGGCCCAGATCGGCGTGACGTTCAATTCGGACGGAACCGTGGCGCTCAATCAAGCGCAGTTCCAGTCCGCGTTGTCGGCCAACCCGTCGGCGGTGAGTGCGATGTTCACGCAGGGCGGGGCCGGGTCGAGCGGCGGATTCGCGTTTCAGGTGGCGAGCCTGGCAACGCAGCTGGTCGGTCCGAATGGCGCGATCGGCAGCGCGGAAAGCGCGGCCAACAACCAGATCACGAACCTCAATTCGCAGATCACGACGGAGCAGAGCATGCTGGCACAGATCAAGCAGAACCTGATCGGGCAGTACAGCCAGTTGAACGCGAATCTGGTGCAGGCGCAGCAGACCCAGGCGTCGCTCTACACGCAACTCGCGGCGCTGCCGGGTTGATGCGAAGGCCCCAAAACATCAGGACAACTCGTTCGACCTCCTCAACGTCGTTCCGGAAATGCCGATAAGGGGTTTGGGAGCATCGACAACCCGGAGGAAATCATGAACCGATTCGGCGCCAGTCTCTACAAGAAAACGAGCGTGGACGGGGAGATCTTCGCCGCCCATCCGCACAAGCTGATCCTGTTGCTGTTCGACGGCGCCCTGGCGTCGATGAATCATGCCAAAGGCTGCATCGCGCAGCGTGACGTTCCCGGCAAGGTCCGCTATATCACGCACGCAATGCGCATCGTCCAGATGGGGTTGCGCGCCAGCATCGATCGCAAGCACGATCCGGCGTTCGCCGACCGGCTGATCGAGTTGTACGACTATGTTTCCTATCGCCTGTTGCACTCCAATAT
>JAJYBQ010000110.1 GCA_021778935.1 Pseudomonadota bacterium
GCGATAGAAGCTTGCGTTGACGCGCTCCGGCGCGGCGTTCAGCAGGTTTTCCAGAACGAAGCCTTCCCAGCTTCCGCCCACGACCGGATGGCCCAGCACCGCCTCGCGGTCATCGAGGCCCAGCAGCGCATGGACGATGCCGCTGTCGCGCACATAGACCTTCGGCGATCGGACGAGGCGCTTGCCGACGTTGGCGTGGAAGGGGGGCAGGCGGCGCACGAGCAACAGATCGACGAGCAGGTCGAGATAGCGGGCGATGGTCTTGCCGTCGACGCTGAGGCCGCGTGCGAGTTGCGCAGCATTCAGCATCCCGCCCTGGAGGTGCGCAAGCATGGTCCAGAACCGGCGCAAGGTTTCCGCGGGCACGCGCGGCCCGAGTTGCGGGATGTCGCGTTCCAGGTAGGTGCGGATGAAGTTTCTGCGCCAGATCGCGCTCGCCGGATCGCTGTCGGCAAGAAAACTATCCGGAAATCCGCCCCGGATCCAGAGCCGCTCGCGCATCGCGCCGTCGATTTCCAGTGCGTTGAACGGTCCGAGTTCGACGTAGGCGATGCGGCCCGCCAGGGATTCGCCCGACTGCCGGAGCAGGTCGATCGATGCCGAGCCCAGCAGCAGGAACCTGCCGGCGGTGCGGCCGCGACGCCGGCCCGCGTCGATGAGCCCGCGCAGCGTCTGAAACAATTCCGGCGCACGCTGGACTTCGTCCAGGATGACGAGCTTGTTTTCGTGTCCCGACAGGTAGAGTTCGGCGTCGGCCAGCTTCTCCCGGTCCGCCGGGTTTTCGAGGTCGAGATAGACGCTTGGCCGTCCGGCGGCGATCTGCTGGGCCAGCGTGGTCTTGCCCGCTTGTCGCGGCCCGAGCAGCGCCACGGCCGGGAACTGGCTCAGGCGTGCCAGAACGACTTCGGTTCTTTGGCGCGGTGTCATCCTTGCAATTATGGCGCGTTATGCCGTATTTGCAATGGATTTGCCACCCTGTGCCGTAGGCGTGCTGGAGTAACGGAGTTAGACTCGATTGCGTTCCAGTCTTCTTGTCAGGGCGCGAGCCCCAGTTCCTTCCGCAGATCCTCCAGTAGTTGCGGGTCCACCGGCAACTGCTGGTCCTGGGCGTCGCGCTCGATCTGGCGCAGCAGTGCCTCGACGGATTCCCGTCCGTCGGCATCCTGCACGGCCTGACGCGGCGTGCGATTGCCGAGCAAGGGGATTTCCTCGTCGAGCCACGCTTCATAGTGGCGGCGCATGGAGGCATGCAACATCGCCTGCACTTCGGGCTGGGCGTGGAGTTGCGCGGATTCCGCTTCGCGCTGTCGGGCGCGGGCGCGTCCGGCGGGCGTGTCGGCTTGCGCCATCATTTCCTGCAGGGAACGCACATCCGATGCTCGCGTCTGCGCGCTGGGCAGTTTTTTCTCGACGATCGCGCGCAGCGCGGCGGCGCGCGCGGCGGAATTCACTTCCGCGGTGATGCGGCCGTTGCCGTCGATCGTGATGCCCCCCATTGCGGTGTTGGGCAGGCTCGGGGACGCTGCGTTTCCGGCGTGCAGCCAGGGGAACTCGGCGCGCAGCAGGCGGCCTTGCGCGTTGCGTTCCACGCCGGTGTCGAACGACTCGTCGTCCATCCCTTGGGCGAGATCGCGCAGCGCGGCAAGCGCTGCTTCGGCATCCGTCGTGTCGAATCGCAGGGTGTGGAATTCGATCGGGTCGCCGTCGGTGTTGCGCATTGCCGGCGTCTCGGGATTGAGGAGTTCGTCGGTGATGTCGAGGAAGGCTTCCCGCAGTTCCATATCCCAGTCGCGCAGGCGTTCCGCGGCGGTGGTGAAGGCGTGCGGGTCGGCAACCTTCTGCCGGAACTCGATCAGTTCCGGCTTGTACCGGGGCGGGATCATGACCGGCGTGCAGGCTTCCATCAGCGCCGTGCCCTCGATCGGCACGATCTTCGCGAACAAGATGTCGCCGGGTCGGGCAGCTTGGCTGCCGGAGCGTTCGAGCACCTCGATTTCCTCGCCGAGCAGGATTTCGCGCAGACGGAACCCTTGGCCGGGGTCGCAGCGCAGCACTTCGTAAAAGGAAAATGACGCTGCCATGCATGCTTCGATGTACGCGCGCGCGACGGCGCCGAGCCGCGCCCCTTTGCGCCGCAGATAGCTCTGGGCGGCGGTGGCCGCGTGTTCGCGTTCGGGCAGGGACGTGTCCTCCGGATCCGGCAGCCATTCGTAGACGAGCCAGGACAGGAAGACCGGGACGTAGGGCGAGTCTTCGTCGAACGGCACGTCGAACGGTTCGCCTTCTTCGGCGGGGCCGTATCCGGGCCAGAGCAGGAACTCGTTCCAGGATTCCTCCAGGCCGACGTCGCCGAAGCGGTGCAGTGCCTCGTTCACGAGTTCATTGTTGAGCGGGGCGATCTCGCGGCGCAGCCGGCGCAGGCGGGCTTCAGGCTCGCTGGGTTGCCGGGTTTGTGCGAGGCAGCAGTGCTTGAATTTGCGCCCGCTGCCGCAGGGGCAGGGATCGTTGCGTCCGGGTTTCATGGCGGAGATTCTACGGTGCGGGAGATGTCGAGCAGCAGGTCCGGTTCGGTGCCGGTTGCAGTGCGATAGCGGCCGGCTACGGTGTTGGACGGAGCGGAAATCCCGCTGCGCTCACATCATGGAATCTGCAACAAGGCCTTCATCTTGGCCCTGACATGTACCAGGACATCGGCGCTGACGACGGCTTTCTTTTTTGCACGCCGGACTTTCCAGCCGAGGGATTTCACTTGATCCGAAAGCACCGCGCAAATCGGCAATGTCGACGCCGAATTGCGGCAGGTCGACTTCGACGTGGCTGGCGATGGCATTACGGCGCCATGCCATGCTGTCTTCGTCCGTCGCGGCGAGGTAGGAGCGCGGAAATCCGCCGCGCAGCCACAGGCGCGCGGCGTCGGAATCCGATATTCTCCCGCCGCCGAGGCGATTTCGGCCAGGTCGAAGTAATTCGGCGAACTGCGGTCTACGAGCGTCTTCGCAAGAGTCGTTTTACCGCACTGGCGCGGCCCGGCCAGGATGACGGCGCGGGAGCGGGCGAGCGCGTTTCGCACGGAGCGTTCAAGGGCGCGGCGGGGAAGCATGCGGGGGTCATAGCGCGGGATCCATGATTTTCGAACATGGCGTGTTCCTTTTTCATGGTTGTCGGGACGACCGTCAGCCATCCACACTCGAAAACCGCTCTCGGCTCAAGCGGCTTGAAACGGCGAGTTTCCAGAACGCTGGACGGTTGCCAGCGGCAAGAACAGGGTCAGCGGCGAGTCCGGCAAGGCAATGAAGCCGTGATGCCGGTAGAAAGCCGCTGCCGTCTCGTCCTTGGCGTCCACCATCAGGGCGAAGGCGGCAATCTCCGAGCGGGCGGCACGGTCGGATAGCGGGGCAGCTTCTTGCCGGCGCCGGCCGGAAGATCGGCCAGCAGCAGGCTTGCCGAGGCCAAGGTGTAATAGCCAGCGATGCGCGGCCCATCTGCCATGGCCGCGAAACAGGCAGCCACGCGGCGGCTGGTGCGATCTACGGCAAATTGCCGTACAACCCAAGGCGGATTTTCTGCGGTTCCGACATTTGCAATGCGTTCCGCCCGGAGGTGGGCGTGGATTTCCCGGTTGCGGCGGGGATGCGTCGGCATCAACAGGCTTGCTCCCGGACGAGTTCGCGCAATCCTATGGCGCGGATGCGCTCGGCGAGCGGGAAAGATTTCTCTCCCGGATGGACGATGCGCAATTCGCGCAATTGCAGGGACTCGATCGCGATGTGCGTGGAGCGCGAGGTTCTCGGCCGGTCGGTGAACTTGATTTCGTAGCCGATCGGTTCGCTGCCTTGCACGAGCAGCAGGTCGACTTCGGCGCCGCCATGGGTGGCCCAGTAGTAGGTTTCTTCCTGCGCGGCCGCATGCGTTCGGACGATCTGTTCCAGGGCGAAGCCTTCCCACGATGCGCCCAGTTTGGGGTGCCGGTAGAGTGCGTCGCGGTCGGAAATGCCCATCAGGGTGTGGAATATGCCGCTGTCCCGGAAGTAGAGCTTGGGGGATTTGACCTGCCGCTTGGCGACGTTGGCATGCCAGGGAGTGAGCAGGCGGACCATGAACGTGCCGGCGAGGATGTCGAGGTAACGGCGCACCGTGGTATCGGCGACGCCGAAGGATCGGGCCAGTTCGGAAAAGTTGACCACCTGCCCGTGATAATGCGCCAGCATCATCCAGAAGCGGCGCAGGGTCGCGGGCGGGACGTTGATGCCCAATTGCGGCAGATCGCGTTCCAGGAAAGTGGTCACGTAATCCTTGCGCCATAGGTGGCTGGCCGCCTCGCTTTCGGCGAGAAACGATTTCGGAAACCCGCCGCGCAGCCAGAGCGCTTCGCCCGTCGCGGTGCCGACTTCGTCGAGCAGGAATGGCGTCAGCTCGATGTGGCCGATGCGGCCGGCGAGCGTTTCCGACGACTGGCGGATCAGATCGCGCGATGCGCTGCCCAGGACCAGCAGTCGCAATTGGTTGTCGGGGCGGTCGACAAGCACCCGGAGCACCGGGAACAGGTCGGGGAGTCGCTGGATTTCGTCGATGATGACCAAGCCCTGCAGTTCCTGCAGTGCGAGCAGGGGCGCTGTAAGCGCCGCCAGATCGCCAGGATCTTCCAGGTCGAAACACGTTGTCGGCCCCGAAAACTGGTCGGCGAACATGCGCGCCAGCGTTGTCTTGCCGCACTGTCGCGGCCCGAGCAATGCGACGACCGGGTGGACGGCAAACTGTTTCCGGATTTGCTCAAGATAGGCCCGGCGTTCCATTTTTATGGGAAATCTCTGCGCATGATGAAGAAATTTCCTGGATTATGCGCTTCGCGGGAGCATGCTTGCAATCTTGGTGCGTTATGCCGCAGTTGCAAGAATGCCACCTCTCCCATGTTCCGCTACCCCGGCATAGGGATGGGGATTAATAAGGCAATTGTGCATTACCATGCAAGGCATCAACCTGGATGGCGAGGGCAAACCACCATGGCCACATTGACCGTTACGGCACGGGGACAAGTTACGTTTCGGAAGGACGTACTGCAACATCTCGGCATCCGGCCAGGCGACAAGATCGAGCTGGACTTGCTGCCGGATGGTCGGGGCGTGATCAAGGCGGCACGGCCCGCAGGGACGATAGCCGGTTTTGTCGGTCTGCTCGCGGGCAGGACGCAGAAGGTTGCCACCATCGAAGAAATCAACGAGGCGGCGGCGCAAGGCTGGGCAGGTAAGGAATGAAGGTTGCAGTCGATACCAACGTCCTGGTGCGTGCGGTTGTGCGTGACGATCCGGCACAAGCGGATGTTGCCGCCGCAGTCTTGACCGACGCCGAGTTGATCGCAGTCGCGTTGCCGTGCCTATGCGAATTTGTTTGGGTGCTGCTGCGTGTCTACGGATTCCAGCAAGCCGACGCGGCCGGCGCGATCCGGGCACTACTGGCCACCGCGAATGTGGAAATGAACCGGCCTGCCGTGGAGGCAGGCTTGCTGGTGCTGGACGCGGGCGGAGACTTTGCCGATGGTGTCATTGCCTACGAAGGCCATTGGCTTGGCGGGGAAACCTTCGTTTCCTTCGATAAGAAGGCGGTGGCACTTCTCACGGCGCAAGGGCAATCGACGCGCCTTTTGTGACCGTCTCGCACAGCCAGGCCGTCCACAGGTTTTTACGAATGGTCGTGCGAGTAAAGGAGCCGGAGTTGGGCTCGATTGCCCGCCAGCCTTCGTCAATGCAGGCGGGTGAGGGTGTAGAAGGCGCCGAGGGCGAAGAACAGCATGCTGCCGAGTTTGATGGTCATTCGCTGTTCCAGCGCGGCCATGGCTGCTTTGGTGGACGCATCCAGGTGGCGGATGTCCTCCTTGACGCTCCGGAAGTCCTCTTTGGTCGACGCTTCCAACCGGCGGATATCTTCCTTGGTTGACACCTCCAATTGGCGGATCTCTTCCCGGACGCTCCGGAAGTCTTCTTTGGTCGACGCTTCCAACTGGCGGATGTCTTCCTTGGTTGACACCTTCAATTGGCGGATGTCTTCCCGGACGCTCCGGAAGTCTTCTTGGGTCGACACCTCCAACCGGCGGATGTCTTCCTTGCTGGCAAGGCTCGTGACGAGCGATTCGGCGAAGATGTCGCGCAGGATCTCGACCTCGGCCCTGGCCTGGGGCTCCGGCACACCGGCGCTTTGGAGGCGTTCGGCAAAACGGAGGGTGTCGAAGAACGGGGTGGGCATGGCGGACATTGTTGCAGATCGCGCGGGAGAACGGAATGTTCGCAAGCGTATGCCGTCCGCGTGCGCGGGTCACTACCGGGAATCGGAGCCGGAAACGGTCGGGGCGTGTCGTTCGCCGGCGTCGGTGCCCAGCGCCGCGCGGATGTCCCGCGCCGTGGCCGGGACGATCCCGCGCTCGGTCACCAGCGCCGTGACCAGGCGCGCCGGGGTCACGTCGAAACCGTAGTTGGCGGCTGGAGCGCCTTCGGGCGTCAGCAGCACGCTGCGCAGCGCGCCGTCGGCGTCGCGCCCGGTGATGTGCGTCACCTCGTCGGCGCCGCGCTCTTCGATCGGGATCTCGCGGATGCCGTCGGCGATCGTCCAGTCGACGGTCGGCGAGGGCAGGGCGACATAGAACGGAACGCCGTTGTCGTGCGCGGCGAGCGCCTTGAGGTAGGTGCCGATCTTGTTGCAGACGTCGCCGTGCGCGGTGACGCGGTCGCAGCCCACGATCGCCAGGTCGACGCGGTCGTGCTGCATGAGATGGCCTCCGGTGTTGTCCGCGATCACCGTGAAGGCGACGCCGTGCTGCTGCAGTTCCCAGGCGGTGAGGCTCGCCCCCTGGTTGCGCGGCCGGGTTTCGTCGACCCATACGTGCAGCGGGATGCCGGCATCGTGCGCGGCATACACCGGCGCCAGCGCCGTGCCCCAGTCGACGGTGGCGAGCCAGCCGGCGTTGCAGTGGGTGAGCACCTGCACCGGGCGGCGGCTGCGCCGCCAGACCGCTTCGATCAAGGCCTTGCCGTGGTCGCCGATCGCCCGGTTGATCGCCACGTCTTCGTCGGCGATCGCGGCGGCTTCGCGCCACGCCGCCTCGGCGCGCCCGGGTGCCGGCAGGGGCGCGAGCAGGCGTTCCATCCGCGCCACCGCCCAGCGCAGGTTGACCGCGGTGGGCCGGGCGGTCGCGAGTGCCCGGCAGGCGTGGGCGATCGCGGCGTCGCCCGGGTCGGCCTGCGCCGCCAGCGCGACGCCGTAGGCACCGGCGACGCCGATCAGCGGCGCACCGCGCACCTGCATCGTGCGGATCGCCGCCTCGACGTCTTGCCAGCGGTCGAGGGCGAGCGTCCGGAACTCGTGCGGCAGGCGGGTCTGGTCGATGATCCAGACCCGCCGCTGCGCTTCGTCCGCCCAGATGGTCCGATAGTCCTGGCCGCGTACGCGCATGAAGGTCAGATCACGCGATCGTTGCCGCCGTCGATCGGCACCTGGGCGCCGGTCGTCTTGGCGAAGAGGGGGCCGCACATTTCGGCGACCAGTTCGGCGACGTCGCGGCTGGTGACTTCGACGTGCAGGACGTTGTTGCGTTTGTATTCGTCGACGCTCAGCCCGTAGTGGCGGGCGCGCTGATCGAGCACGGCCTCCGTCCAGATGCCGGTATCGAACACCGCGTTGGGGTGCACCGCATTCACGCGGATGTGGTCCTCGCCCCATTCGAGGGCGGCGACGCGCGCGAGCTGGACGAGCGCGGCCTTGGATGCCGAGTACGCGGCGGCGCCCGGGCCGGGCGCGGGGACGTTTTTGGAGCCGACGATCACCACCCGCCCGTTGCGCGGCGCCCGCTGGAGCAGCGGGTGCGCTTCGCGCATCAGGGCGAGGTTGGCGTCGAGATTGACCCCGAGCACCGCGCGCCATTCGTCGTCGGGCAGC
>JAJYBQ010000111.1 GCA_021778935.1 Pseudomonadota bacterium
CCACGGTGGCGAGATGACCCGGAACGCCGAACGACCCCCCCGGCGTGTTCTGCCGGGTCTGCTGCCCGGTGACGGTCAGGATCGGGAACAGCCCGGCCTGCGCGATGCGCAGATTGGCCAACGCCTCCTGGTAGCTGGCGTAACTCTGCCGCACCGTCTGGTTCGAGACCGCCACCAGCGGTTCAAGCTCGTTCAGCAGCGGGTCGTGGAACGCACGCCACCAGCGTCCCTTCGCCTGCGCCGCGGCCGGTTGGGCACGCGTCCAGCCGGGCTGCTCCTTCCACGCCGGCGGCACATCGACCGCTGGACGACGATAGTCGGGCCCGACCATGCAGCCGGCAAGCAGCATCGCGCAGGCGATCGGCAATATCCGGCGGGTCATTGTCTTCATCATGATGCAGTCTCGTCGGAGCGCCGGTTCCACGGCAAGCCCGCGGCCCATCGCGCCAGGCGCGCGCGCGCGCGGTCGAGGAACAGGTAGATGACCGGCGTGGTGTACAAGGTGAAGATCTGACTGAACAACAGGCCGCCCACCACCGTGATCCCGAGCGGCTGGCGCAGCGACGCGCCCTGGCCGATGCCGATCGCCATCGGCGTCGCGCCCAGCACCGCGGCCGCCGTGGTCATCATGATCGGCCGCAGCCGGATCACCGCGGCTTCATGAATCGCGCTGCGCGCATCCATTCCGCCATTGCGCTGCAGGTCGATCGCGACGTCGACCATCATGATGCCGTTCTTCTTGACGATCCCGATCAACAGGATGATGCCGATCATCGCAATCACCGAGAACGGCGTGTCGAAGACCAGCAGCGCCAGGGTCGCGCCGATCCCGGCTGACGGCAGGGTCGACAGAATCGTGATCGGATGAATCAGGCTCTCGTACAGGATGCCGAGGACGAAATATACGATTCCGAGTGCCGCGAGAATGAGCAGCGGCACCGTGAGCATCGATTGCCGGTAGGCCCGGGCCGTTCCGGCGAACCCGCCGTGGATCGACATCGGCATGCGGATGGCGCGCTCCGCAGCCTCGATGGTCGCGGACGCCGTGCTCAGCGACCCGCCCTTGGGGAGGTTGAACGAGATCGTTCCGGCAACCATGCCGTCCTGATGGTTCACCTCGGTTGCGGTATGGTCGTTTTTCCAGGTCACCAGCGCCGGCAACAGCACCATGGTTTCCGCCGCCGTGCTGTCCGGGCTTCCGCTCGACGCGCCGCCACGGCCGTTGGAAATGCCATTGATCAGCTGATTCGCTTCCGCGTCGGCATTGCGCGCATTGGTCGCCAGCGCGCTGCCGGGGGGCGCGGCAACCGCCTGCCGCACGGCAACACCACTGACCGTATTGCCGTGCATCTGCGTCTGTTGCGGACCGCGCGGATTGCCTGCCGCCGTGCTCAGTTCGATATGCTCCATTTCGTGCGGGAACTGCCAGTAGCGTGGCGCCACCTCCATCACGACGAAATACTGGTTGAGCGGATTGAAGATCGTCGAAACCGTGCGCTGTCCGAATGCATCGTACAGGGTGTTGTCGATCTGGTTGGGATCGAACCCGTAGCGCTTGACTTCCGCGCGGTCGATGTCGA
Organism: Pseudomonadota bacterium; assembly: GCA_021778935.1. The sequence continues at coordinate 1,581 of JAJYBQ010000111.1, forward strand.
TATACGTCTCGAGTCCGCGCTGCTGCAGATCGGAGTTCACATCGCGGATTGCATTCGGAAATTTCGATAGCTCGGCGACGAGCTTCGGCGTCCAGGAATACAAGGCGCCGACATCGTCGCTCGTCAGCGTGTACTGATACTCCGCCGCCGATTCGCGGCCGCCCACGTGCAGGTCCTGCTGCGCCTGCAGGTACAGACGCGCGCCCGAAACGGCGTTGAGGTGGGGCCGCAACCGGTCGACGACCTGGACCGCACTCGCATCGCGCTGATCGATCGGCTTGAGACCGATGTACACGTTGGCGGTGTTCTGTGCGCCGCGCCCTCCGGTGAATCCCGCGACCGACTGCACCGCCGGATCGCCCCCGACGATCGACTGCAACTGCGCCAGTTTCTTGCGCATCGCCGGAAAGGAAATGCTCTGGTCGGCGATGATCTGGCCGATCAGGATGCCGGTGTCCTGTTCGGGGAAAAACGTCGTCGACAGCAGCCGGGCGCCGAAGAAATTCCCGACGATCAGCAAGGCCAGCACGAGCATCGTCCGCCCGCCATGATCGAGCACCGCATCGAGCGTGCGGGAGTAGAACCGATGAAAATGGTCAAACGGTGCCGCCAGCCAGGACGCGAAACGCGATTTCCCGGATTTCCCGGTCTCGCGCCGCAGCAGGTACGCACACATCGTCGGGGTGATCGTCAACGAGACCAGCAGCGAGATCAGGATTGCAACCGAAAGCGTGACGGCAAACTCGTGGAATAGCAGGCCGACGAACCCGGGCATCATCAGGATCGGCAAGAACACGGCAACCAGCGAAAGGCTCATCGAAACGACCGTGAACCCCACTTCCCGTGCTCCGCGCAGCGCCGCCTCCCGCGGCTCCAGGCCCGCCTCCAGGTGGCGAACCACGTTCTCGAGAACGACGACGGCATCGTCGACGACGAACCCCGTGCCGACCGTCAACGCCATCAGCGACAGGCTGTCGATGCTGTATCCGAGCAGATACATGGGGCCGAATGTCCCGATGATCGACAGGGGCAGCGCAATCGCCGGGATCAGCGTGGCGCGCGGCGAGAGCAGGAACACGAATACCACGCCGACGACGAGCAGGACGGCGAGAAACAAGGTGCGTTCGGTATCGTCGACCGAAGCGCGCACCGCCACCGAACGGTCGATGGCGACATGCACGCGGATCGACGAGGGGAGCGCGGCTTCGATGAATGGAAGGCGGGACCGGATCTGGGCCACGGTATCGACGACGTTGCTTCCCGGGATCGGGAACACGATCACCAACACTGCCGGCTTGCCGTTGTATAGGCCGGCGTTGCGGATATTCTCGTTGGAATCGAGTACCTGCGCCACGTCGCGCAGGAGGACCGGCGCCCCGTTGCGGTAGGCGATGACGAGCTTGCGATAGGGCTCCGCCTTGCTGATCTGGTCGTTGGAAAGAACCTCGTAGCGCTGATCCCCTTGATCGAGATGGCCTTTCGCGCTGTCGGCATTGGCCGCCGCAATGGCGGCACGCACGTCTTCGAGGCCGATGCCGTAACTATTGAGCTTGTCCGGATTCAGCTCCACCCGCACAGACGGCAACGCACTGCCGCCCAGGATGATCTTGCCGACGCCGTTTACCTGCGACAACTCCTGCTGAATCACGGAGTCGGCGGAATCGTAGAGTTGCGCCCGGGTCAGGGTATCGGAGGTCAGTGCGAGCACCATGATCGGTGCCGTTGCCGGGTTGTATTCCCGATACGTCGGATTGCTGCGCAGCGTAACCGGAAGATCGGCGCGCGACGCCTGGATCGCCGCCTCGACATCGCGCGCCGCACCGTTGAGGTCACGGTTGAGGTCGAACTGCGCGATGACCTGGGTGCTGCCGATCGAACTCGCCGAGGTCAATTCGTTGACACCGGCGATGGTGCCGACGCGCCGTTCGATCGGCTCGGCAACGGTCTGCGCCATCACCACCGGACTGGCGCCGGCCATCCTGGCCTGCACCACCACCACCGGAAACTCGACGTCGGGCAAGGGCGCAACCGGCATATGGACGAATGCCAGGACGCCCGAAAGCAGAATCGCCAGGGCAAGCAACGACGTCGCGACCGGCCGCCGAATGAAGATCGTCGAGAGGCTGACGGCCTTCACGCTCGTCCCGCCTGGGTCGGCGCGGCGTCGCCGGCGCCCCGATCGCTCGATTCGGGATCGTCCCGACCCCGCGAACGCCCGATCCGACGCGCAATACGGTCGAAGAACAGGTAGATCACCGGTGTCGTGAAGAGCGTCAGGATCTGGCTCAAGGCCAGGCCGCCGACGATCGCCAGGCCCAGCGGACGCCGAAGCTCCGAGCCGGTCCCGGTGCCCAGCAGCATCGGCATCGCACCCAGCATGGCCGCCAGCGTCGTCATCAAGATCGGCCGAAAGCGCAACAGCGATGCCTCGAAGATCGCATCCCGCGCGGATTTGCCCTGCTTGCGTTCGGCATCGAGCGCAAAATCCACCATCATGATCGCGTTCTTCTTCACGATGCCGATGAGCAGCACGATCCCGATGATCCCGATCACATCGAGGTCGTGACCCGCGAGTTGCAAGGCGAGCAGGGCACCGATTCCCGCCGAGGGCAGGGTCGACAGGATCGTCACCGGATGGATGTAACTCTCATACAGCACGCCCAGCACGATGTAGACGGCGACGATCGCGGCGATCAGCAGGTAGGCCTCGTTGGAGACCGATGCCTCGAACGCCGCCGCCGCGCCCTGAAACGTCGCCGCGATCGATAGCGGGAGGTGCACGGCACGCTCGGCGCCCCGGATCGCCCGTACGGCATCGGACAAGGACGCGCCGTCGGCCAGGTTGAACGACACCGTCACGGCAGGGAACTGGGCGAGATGGCTGATCGCGAGCGGCTCCTTGGTGACCTGCAAGGCCGCGATGGCGCTGAGCTGGACCTGGCCCGCACTCGCCGTCTGGCTGGGAAGATAGATATCCCCGATCGAGCGCACGGTCGGGATCGTCGTCGGCTTCGCCACCAGGATGACGCGATATTGGTCGGCCTGCTGGAAGATCGTCGACACGATCCGCTGGCCCAGCGCGTCGTAGAGCACATTGTCGATCGTCGCCGGGGTGATCCCGTAGCGCGCCGCGAGTTGGCGATTGACCGTAACCTCGACGGCAAGACCATCGTTGTCCAGATCGCTGGTCACGTCGGTGATGGCCGGAATCGACCGCATCTGCGCCAGAAGCGCGGGCACGTAGCGCCGGAACGCCTGTTCGCTCGGTCCCCGCAGGATGAGGCTGTACTGATTGCGCGAAACCTGCGTGTCAAGGGTGAGGTCCTGTCCCGGCTGCAGATAGAGGCGGATTCCGGGCACGCCCGCGGCCGCGCGCTGAATACGGCGGGAAACCGCCAAGGCACTCCCGGTCCGCTGTCCGCGCGGTCTCAGGTTGATGAGAAATCGCCCGCTGTTGAGGGTCGGATTGATGCCGTCGATTCCGACGTAGGAGGTGAGCGATGTCACATCCCGATCGCGCAGGATGAGGTCCGCAAGCGCCGCCTGGCGCCGCGCCATGGTGGCGTAGGAAACCGAGTTGTCGGCAACGCTGATACCCTGGATCACGCCCACATCCTGGACCGGGAAAAGGCCCTTCGGAATGCCGACATACATTGCGACGGTCAAAACAATGGTGAGCACGACCACCGCCAGCACGAACGGCTGGCGATCGAGCACCCAGGAAAGACCTCGAGAATACGCGGCCAAGGTCCGGTCGAAGACGCGCTCGCTGAACCGCTCGAACCGGCTGGGGTGGCGTTGCGCCCGGGCGCGCAGGAGCTTGGCGCACAGCATCGGCACGCCGCTCAGCGACACCACCGCGGACAGCAGGATGGTCACCGCCAGGGTGACGGCAAATTCGCCGAAGAGCCGCCCGATGACGCCGCCCATGAAGATCAGCGGGATCAGCACCGCAATCAGCGAAATCGTCAGCGACAGGATCGTGAATCCGATCTGGCCGGCGCCCTGGATCGCCGCCTCCCGCGGCGACATGCCGGACTCGAGATGGCGAACGATGTTCTCGATCATCACGATCGAATCGTCGACGACGAAACCGGTTGCGATGATGAGCGCCATCAGCGACAGGTTGTCGATCGAGTAGTGCATCTCGTACATGACCGTCAGGGTGCCGATCAGCGACACGGGAACCGAGATGCTGGGGATGAGCGTCGCCGGAAGGTTGCGCAGGAATGCGAAGATCACCGCAACCACGAGCGCAACCGCCAGCAGCAACTCCTGCGCCGCATCCCGCACGGAGGCGCGAATCTCGCCGACGCTGTCCGAAACCACCGTCACCCGCATCCCCGCCGGCAGGGCGGACTCGAGTTGCGGCAGACGGCGCATGATCTCATCCACCGTGGCGATGACGTTGGCGCCCGGTTGCCGCCGCACGTTCAATACGATCGCCGGCTGGTGATCGAACCATGCGCCACGCTCGACATCCTCCGGGGCCAGCTGCACCTGTGCCACGTCCCGCAGGAAGACCGGGGCGCCGTTCTGATACGCGACGACCGAATCGAGATAGTCCTTCGGGTCGGAAATCTGGTCATTGGCGTTGATCGTATAGTCGAGCTCGGGACCGTCGAAATTGCCCTTCGGCTGGCTGACGTTGATGTTGGCGAGGTAGGTCCGCAGGTCATCGATGCTGAGGCCGTACGCGGCGAGCTTCTGCGGGTTGGCCTCGACGCGAACCGCGGGCACGTTGCCACCCTCCGTGGTCACCAGGCCGACTCCCGGAACCTCCGAGATCTTGGTTGCCAGGCGCGTGTTCGCGATGTCCTGCAACTGCGTCAGCGACATCGACGTCGACGTTACGGCGAGGGTGAGAACCGGCTGGTCCGCGGGGTTGACCTTGGCGTAGATCGGCGGCGCCGGCAGGCCGCTGGGCAGGAAGCTATTGGCCGCATTGATCGCCTGCTGGACGTCCTGTTCGGCGATATCGAGGCTCAGGGACAGATCGAACTGCAGCGTGATGACCGATGCGCCTTCCGAACTCGTCGACACCATCTCCTGCAGGCCCGGAATCTCGCCAAGCTGCACCTCCAGCGGGGCCGTAACCGTGGTGGCCATGACATCGGGGCTCGCCCCCGGGTAGAAGGTCTGCACCTGGATCGTCGGGTAGTCGACGGTCGGCAGGGACGACACCGGAAGGATCTTCATTGCCACCGCGCCGACGAGGACGATGGCGATCATCAGCAGCGACGTCGCCACCGGCCGCAAGATGAACAGGCGGGAGAGATTCATCGGCGCGAGGCCTGGGCGATCGCTAGGAAGCCCGCGCCGGGGGATGCGCCGTGCCGGCGGCGGACCCGCTCCGGTTGGCCGGCGCGGCCTCCGGCGCCGGCCGGATCTTGACGCCGTCGTGCAGGCGATCCAGCCCATCGGTGACGACCCGCTCTCCGGCGACAAGGCCCGACCGAACGACCGTGTACCGCCCGTTTCCCGGACCGACCGTGATCTTGCGCACCGATACGGTGTCATCGCGATTCACGACGAAAACGTATGCTCCCGGCGAACCCGTCTGGATCGCCGGGGTCGGTACGAGAACCACCCCGTGCAGCGTATCGACGGTCAGCGTCACATTGACGAACTCGTTCGGGAACAGCGCTTCGTCCCGATTGGGCACCATCGCGCGCAGCGTGAAGGTGCCGGTTGCCGTCGCCATCTGGTTGCTGATCGCATACAGCGTACCGGTAGCGATCTGCTGCCGATCCTCGCTGTCGAAGATCGCCACCGGCAATTTGGCGCCGGTATGAAACCGCTGCACCACGTCGCCCAGCGCGTTCTGCGGGATGCTGAACTCGACCGTGGTGGGTTTCATGGTCGTGACGACGACCAGCGCCGGCTGACTCGAGGCGGTGACGAAATTGCCGACGTCGACGAGCCGCAAGCCGACCCGGCCCGAAACCGGCGCCGTGACATGGCAATAGATGAGGTCCAGGTCATACTGGGCGATGTTCGCGCGATCCGTTTTCACCGCCCCTTCGTACTGCTGGACCAGATACTTCTGGTCGACGTAGATCTGCTCGGCGATCGCGTGCGTGGCATGAAGGCGCGTATAGCGCGCCAGGTCCGCACGGGCCTGGCCCAGCTCGACGGCCTGCTCGGCCCCACCCCTCGCCTGCGCTTGCGTGGCGAGGTCATCGAGCAGCGCGTCACCCTGGCCGAAGCCCGCCTGGACGTCGCCCGCTTCGACGCCGCCGCCAGCGGCCCAATCGATCTCGCCGGCCCCCTGAACCTCGCGGTGGACTGGCGCGCCCAGGGCCCCTTCGCCGCCGGCCCCGTCGAGGTCTCC
>JAJYBQ010000112.1 GCA_021778935.1 Pseudomonadota bacterium
AACCGAATAGGTCAGACATGCGCCCCCCAAGCCAAGAGAAATGGCGATCTGGGAAGCCGCCGCGCTGTTCATCGCCATCGGCACCGATAGCGGGGAAGCGCGATTTTTCCCCAGTTTGTAATAGTCCATATATCCGGATTCGATCGTCAGGGTTCCTCCAAATCCGGTTCCCCATGAAACGCAGAATGCATTATCGACGTCCGTCGCGCGCGCGAACCCGGCATCGTCCCACGCGGAAAGAGCGGCCGCCATACCGACTTGCGCGAACCGGTCCGTGAGCGCCGATCGTTGACGCCCCAGCACTCGTTCCGCATCAAAACCCTGGCACAGCGCTGCCGGCTGTTCGAGATCCGGGCTGGCGTTGGGATGGCGATACCAGCCTATGGACGACTCGCCCGCGATGGTTCTTGCAAAAAAATCATGCACGTCACCGCCATATGGACTGACGATGCCGACTCCGGTGACCGCAACACGTCGCATATTGTTGGGAGTCATTGGGATTTCTTGGATATGGCCTTCTCAAACGTATCGACCAATTCCCCGACCGTCTCGGGGCGCGGCATGTCGTTCGGAAATCGCACCCCGAATTTTTCCTCGACTTCGAAAAGCAATTCCAGCAAATTGAGCGAGTCAATTCCGATTTCCGCCAATTTGCTGTTGACGTCGATATGTTCCGGCGGATGATCAACGTGTTTTTTTACAAACGCTCTCAGCAACTCAATCGTGTCCATAAGTGCCGCAACACCTGCTTAATTCGAATTCGAGTTTTGATTCGGGTTGGCCTTGTCGATGTGCGATCGATATTCCCCCTGAATCTTTTTCCCGGCACGCTCCATTTCCCGGCCTACAAAGGAAATTCCCTTTTTTATTCCCTTTTCGGTTTTGGATACCCCGGTATCGATTGCCGGGCCCACCACTTGCGCTCCGTGCCGGAGGGCTGCGCCGGTCTTGTCGGCGGCTTTCGTCAAGGCGGAGGTAACCCGATTGGAGTCGTTGCTCTGTGCCGCGCCGCATACCGACGATAACGATGCGAGCGGCACGAACACCCAGATCAACCAGGTGCGGGCAGGCGCCCCGTTCCCCAGTCCCCTGCTTGCGTCAGCACGCGCGGTGTTTGCGCGGTCACCGGGTGCAGGAATGCTTGATTCTTTGCGCATGGTGCGTGATCCTCTTCCCCAATGTGGCACGCTGCGGGATTGGGGGAAATCGCCATCCTTCTTCCGGCCACCGCACGCGCAACCGATTCGGCCTCCAAGGCCGCCGGAAACGAGCGTTCCGGGAGGATCCTTCACCGAATTCCTGCTGCCGGCTACCGCTCCCATACGGTTCCTGCCGCTTCCGGGCGGTTTCATCACGTGCGTGGCCGCTCGCCCGGTGGAGTATACCTTTTGAGAAATACACCGGCCGTATGGGGTCGTGTGCACGGAGTCGAAATGCCTTGCACCGCTCGTCCTCGCTGCCGCAACCGCAGGTATTGCACGTTGCCGCTCCGTTCATGCCACCTCGAGTTCCCGCACCCGCATTTCCGTTCCCCCGGTTTCCCGTCGCGCCGCCGTGACCCGACGGAATCCTTCGCGGGCTGCCGCCTCTTCCGGGATTTGCACTACGCCGTGCGCCAAGGACATTTCATGCATGGTTGGATGCCGCACTGCCAAGGGCGTGCGGAGCGTATGCGTGCACCGGATGATGATGAGCCGCTGGCATGTCCTGCATGATGCAAGGGCATTTGCCGATCGGGGAAGGTCGGCTTCCCGGGGATTCGGGCATTACGTCGTCGTCGACTCCTGCACCGCAGCAATCCAACCCGCGACGCGATCCGATCGTGCCAAGCCGTCACCTCCAGGGGATGGCGGCCAGCGTTCGGACACATCGTAGGCGATCTGACGCAGATGCCAACGCACCTCGCGCGCCAGCGCGGCAATTTCCCAATGCAACGCGGGCTCCTCCTGTGCCGCCCGCGCCGCTGCTTGGGGATCATCCACTCCGGCATCGGCGAGCCAACGGCACAAGCGATCGATGCGCGCGTCGATAAACTCGGCGGCGGCATCCCGCTCCCCGACGTTCCTTGCTTCGGGACCCCTTTTCCAGGCATCGATCAGTGCCACGCCGGCGTCGAACGCGGCACTTCCCTCGGCCATCGGTGCTTCTCCCGGCACCGTGCGGGGCAGGGCCCCCAGCAGGACGTCGCACAGGGCGCCATCGAAACTGCGGCGATTGAAGCGCAGCAGCGGCGCCAGCAGGCCGCAGGCTTGCTCGGGAAGGCGATCGACGACCCCGATCGCGACCTCCGCCAATGCCAGCGCGCGGCCGAGTTTGCCGATCGAATCTCCCAGCAGGCCGCGGGGATACCCGCTACCGTCGATCCGCTCGTGGTGCTCGGCGATCGCCGACGCCACGGCGGGGCTGAGCTGCGGTTCGCGCTGGGCAATCAACTGACCGGTCAACGGGTGGGCGAGCAGACCGCGGCGTGCCGATGCGTCGAGCGGCTTGTTCTGCGCATAGTGTGCCGGGTCGACATGCATCATCCCGAGGTCGTGGAGCAGGGCAGCGGTGACGACCGACTGCAGGTCCCGGTCGGAGAAGCGTCCGCCCAACCCGATGAAGGCTGCGAGGAATGCGCAGCGTAGCGCATGGTCGTACAGGTCGGTCGCCGTGTCCCGGACCACCGTGAGACGGATGGCGATTGCCGGCGGCAGCGAACCGTTTTCCCACGCCGACCACAGCCTGGCGGAACCCGCGCCCAGGCCGGCATCCAGATAGGACAGCAAGGGAATCGCCGCCACCAGTTCGCGGCCGCGCGCCGACAGATCCTTGGGACGGATCGCATCCTCACTCGCCACGCACCGATCGATCGGCTCGGCCAGCTTCTGCCCGAAAAGGCGGCCCAGGACCCGGCTGTCGACCCTGGCACCGGTGTCGAGCAGTTTGATGCCGTTGGCCGAATAGATCGGTTGCGCCACGAACATCGCCCGTTTGCCGCCGGACGATGCCATCGCCTCGAGATATCGATCGTCGTCGATCGACTCGGCGGGAGCCGATTCAGAGGGAGCAGTCATCGGTTCTCGCATGATGTTGCATTGCGCCGCGAAACGCCATGTCAATACGGCCTTCGAACCCTGGGCACGGAGGACAGCAAGCGCCGAGTGTACGGATCCTGCGGGTGCTCGATCAACTCCTGCGCCGGACCGGCCTCGACGATCCGACCTGCCGTCATCACCGCCACTTCGTCCGCAAGGTACTCCACGACGCCGAAGTTGTGGGTGATGAACAGGTAGGCAATGCCTCGCTCCCGCTGCAGGCGGCGCAGCAGGTTGAGGATCTGCGCCTGCACCGAGACATCCAGCGCCGAGGTCGGCTCGTCGCAAACGATGAGCCGGGGTTCCACCGCCAGCGCGCGTGCGATCGCGATGCGCTGGCGCTGGCCGCCGGAAAACTCGTGCGGATAGTGAAGGCGCGCGTCGGGCCGCAGCCCGACAACTTCCATCAGTGCCTCGATGCGGGTGCGGCGCTCCGCCGCGTCGATTTCCGGCCGCAGCGCCAGCAATCCCTCCTCCAGGATCTCGGCGACGCGCATCCGCGGATTGAGCGAGGCGTTCGGATCCTGAAACACGATCTGGAGATCCCGTCGCGCGCGGCGCAATGCATCGCCCGCCATCGCGCCGAGGTCACGACCCTGCAGCAGGGCCTGGCCACTGATCCGCGCCTTGCCCCGGAGCAGTTGCAGGATCGCCTTGCCGGTGGTGGTTTTGCCGCAACCGGATTCGCCGACCAGAGCAAGGGTGCGGCCGGCAGCCAAGCGGAACGAAATCCCGTCGACCGCCTTGGCGATGCCCCGGGTGGTGCGCCAGTGGCCGGTCGTGCGGGTGGGGAAGTGGACCCGGTAGTCGATGACTTCCAGGAGGCGCGTGTCCGAATTCGTGCCTCGTGGCGGTGTGGCGGGACCCGTATCCGGCGGCGGCAGCGCTTCGGGGGGGAGGTTCGGTCCGCCGGCGCGAAACAGCACGCAGCGCACGTCGTGATCATCTCCAACGTGAATCAACTCGGGCTCGCCCGTCCGGCACTCGGATCGCACGGCAAAGCAGCGGTCGGCAAAACGGCACGCGGCAAACGGGCGGTCGAGCGGAGGAACCGTGCCGGGAATCGCATCCAGAGCACGTCCGCGCTTGGTCATGTCCGGCAAGGCGCCGAAGAGTCCGCACGCGTACGGATGCAGCGGGCGGGAAAAGAACGCCGCTGCCGGCGCCGCTTCCACCACTTGGCCGGCGTACATCAGCACGACGCGATGCGCCATCTGCGAAACGATCGCCAGATCGTGGGTGATGAGCAGCAGCGCCATGCCGCTTTCGGCCTGCAGTTCGCGTAACAGGTCGAGGATTTGTGCCTGGATGGTGACGTCGAGTGCGGTGGTCGGCTCATCGGCGATCAGCAGTTCCGGCTCCGCTGCCAGCGCGACCGCGATCATCACACGCTGCTTCTGGCCACCGGAAAGCTCGAACGGATAGTTATGGAAACGGCGTTCCGGCTCGGGCACGCCGACGCGCCGCAACCAGTCCAGCGCACGTTCCCGCGCTGCGGCGCCGCGCAGGGCCGTATGGCGTTCGATCGTCTCGACCACCTGGGCGCCGACGGTCATCACCGGATCGAGGCTGGTCGCGGGTTCCTGGAACACGATGCCGACCCGACCGCCGCGCAGGTCGCGCATGCGCGCTTCCGGCAGCGAAACGATGTCGGCACCATCGAGTTCGATCGCGCCCCCGCCCACCCGGGCATTGTCGGGCAACAGACGCATCACGGAGAGCGCGGTCACGGATTTTCCGCAACCCGATTCGCCGACGAGTGCGAAGGTCTCCCCTCTGGCGATCGAGAACGTCACGCCGTCGACGGCGATGACCACGGCGGTTCCCGTTGCGATCTCGGTGCGCAGGCCGGTTACGCGCAGCATTCGTCACCTCCGCGCCGCGCGCGGATCGAACGCATCACGCACGGCATCGGCAAAATAGTTGGCGGAAAGAACCAACGTGACCATGAACGTGAACGCGGTGACGAGCGTCCACCAGATCACCGGTTCGCGGGCAAGTTCGAGGCGCGCGGTATTGATCATCGTGCCGAAGCTGGCCATCGAGGGGTCTACGCCGATCCCGACGTAGGAGAGCGTGGCTTCCGCAAGGACGAGATCGGAGAAACGGATCACCACGTTGATCAACACCATGTGCATGATGTTGGGCAGCAGGTGCACACGCAGGATGCGCAGGGATGGCACGCCGAAGGCCTGCGCGGCCTGGACGAACTCGAGCTCGCGCAGCTTGAGCACTTCGCCGCGCACCAGTCGGCACAGGTCGGTCCAGGAACCCAGACCCAGAATCACGCACAGGAAGAAGAGGCGCGCATCGGTACGATTGGCCATCGTCGGGAACCAGTCCGGGTGCTTGTCGATGAACACCATCAGCATCAGCACCGAGGCGGCGATGAGCAGGACGTAGGGAATGGAATTGACGACCGTGTAAAGGTACTGGATTGCTTCGTCGATCCAGCCGCGGAAATAGCCGGCAAGCAGACCAAGGCCGACCGCGAGGGGCAGCGTAAAGATCGTCGTCATGGTGCCGATGACGAGCGCGGTACGGATGCTCTTGAATACCACATACAGGAGATCGCGGCCGGTGCGGTCGGTTCCGAGGACATGGTAGTTCGTGGCGACTCCGGCAACCATGCCGGCGAGGAGGCAGGCGATCAGGAGTGTCGAGAGGACGGCGCGGATCGGAAAGCGGGTTCGGGCATGGAAGATGCGCGAGAGTTGGGTGACCGCTCCGGACGCGTGGGGGGGCGAATGTTCGTCAGGAACCGGTGCTTGCGACCGATGCATCGACATGCCGAAGAGTGCGCCGGACATCGCGAGAAACAGCGCGAGCCCGCCCAACGCGCCGAGCAGGGCCCGCTTGGCCACATCGGTCGTCCATCCGTGCCCGGCGTCGTCGATGCCGAGCCCGGCGTGTTTCAGGCGAGGATAGCGGCGGATCGTCCTTCCATCCGCCAGCGGGGTCACCTGCTTGGCGTAGCCGTAGATTGCCAGCGGCCGCGAATAGCTGATCTCCTGGCTGTCACGCAGGTGTGCAAGCAGGGTATCGAGGACGGAATCGGTCTGCGCCGACCAGGCAGGGGCCTCGCCTGGCGCGCCGGGTAGTGCGAGCCGGTAGTGCAGGCTGTCCAGCAGCCCCACCGTCGCGAAGAGGAGCAGTACCGTGGCGGATACCGCGCCCGCGGGGCGCAGGAAGGCCTGTCGCCAGGTCGATGCGAGATGGGGGGTGCGGGCTACGATGCGCCCGTACGCAAGCAGCGCGGCGAGCAGCAGAAACATCGCGATGTCGGTCCAGAGAAAGACGGGTTTCATGGCCGCAATCATTCGAGATGGACTCGGGGATCGACGAAGGTGTAGACGATGTCGACCAGCAGATACGATCCGATGGTGACGACGGAACCCACGAACACCATCGCGCGGACGATGCCGAAATCCTGCTGCGTGATTCCGTCGATGGTGAACGCACCCAGGCCCGGGATGGCAAAGAATGATTCGGTGATGATCGTGCCGGTGAATACGATCGGCAGCATCGCGCCGGCATTGGTGACGATGGGGATGAGGGAATTGCGCAGGACGTGGCGCAGCAGTAGCGCCCACTCCGAGAGCCCCTTGGCGCGTGCGGTGCGTACATAATCCTTGCCCAGTTCTTCCAGGTAGATCGTGCGGAAGAGCCGTGCCTGAGGCCCCAGCGAACCCAGTACGAGCACGAATATCGGCAGGATCAGGAACGCCTCGGGCCGGGCGCGCGCAAAACCGGATACGGGGGTGAGTTGCATGAGCTTGCCGACGAGATACTGCCCGAAGATGATGTAGAAGAGCGTGGAGATCGACATCAGCACGACCAGGAATGCCACGCCCAGGGCGTCGAGGCGCGTGGCGCGGAAGAGCACCATCCCGAGCGCGAACACCACCGGCAGGATGACGGCAAGCAGGAATACCTGGATGCCGATCAGGAATGACGGCAGAAAACGGCGACGCATCTCGTAGGAGATGTCCAACCCCTCGTTGGTGTGACCGAATTTCAGTTCCGCCATGTCTCGGGTGGTCGCGAAGAACACGGTGTCGGTGAGCTTGCCCGGTCCGGGGGCCGCGGCGTTGAAATAGAGCGGCCGGTCGTATCCGTTCTCGGCCTCCCAGCGATGGATCGCTTCGGTCGTCACTCGCCGACCCAGTTGCAGCCGCGCCTGGTCCTCCGGCGTGTTCACGGCGAAGAACAGGGTGAACGTCACCAGATGCACGCCGAACAGCACGGCCAGGGCATAGGCGATACGGCGCAGGAGATACGCGATCACGAAGGGCTCCCCCCGTCTCCCCGATCCCGCCCGGTTTTGGAACCCGAGGAATTCCAGATGATCGCCGTGCGCGCGTCGCGCTGCTCGCGCGCTCGCCAGACGCGCCACAAGGGAATCATCGCCAGGCAGAGCGCAGCCAGGATCGCCGCGAGCGGCCACCAGTGCGGCCGGTTCCATTCGCGAACCTTTTCCCAGCGCATCGCGGGGTCCACATCCAGGTACTTGATCTGATCGCGCACCATGATGCTGGGATTCGCGTTGTGTACCCAGGGCTGGTAGGCAGCGGAGATCGCCGGAAAGTATCCCCACATCCACGGGCTGTCGCGCTGGACGACCTGAACCATCCGATCGATCACCGTCTGCCGCTCGGGGCCATCGGGCAGTACGCGCATTTTGCGGTACAGGCGGTCATATTCCGGGTTTTCATAGTTGGCAGCGTTCTCGCCCTGGAATTTCGCCTTGCCTTGCGAGCCGGAGAGCAGAAAGAGGAAGTTCTCGGGATCCGGATAGTCGGCGTACCAGCCCCAGGAAAAGATCTGCGCCTCGCC
>JAJYBQ010000113.1 GCA_021778935.1 Pseudomonadota bacterium
CTCTTCGGTTGCGCCGGGGTAGACCGTGGATTCGTAGACGATGGTCGCGCCGGGCTTGAGGTTGCGGCCGACGGCGATGCTCGAGCCGATGAGCGGCGAGAAGTCGGGCTGGTGCGCCTCGTCCACCGGGGTCGGTACCGCGACGATGACGAAGTCGGCTTCGCGCAGGTGGGTGGCATCCGTGGTGACTTCGAGCAGGTGGGCGGCGCGCAGATCTTCCGTGCTGACTTCGCCGGTCGGGTCCATGTACTTGCGATAGGCGTCGATCTTCGGCTGCGAAAGATCGTATCCGACAGTGCGGAATTTCTTGCCGAAGGCGACGGCAAGCGGCAAGCCGACGTATCCGAGGCCGACGACGGCGACTACGGTCATGTTTTGCTCCCGAAAAAGGATGTTGCGAAGCGAAAATCAGGGGGCTTCGAGGTCGTTCGTCCAAATCGACGCAGAACTATAAAGGATGATCGCGACAGGTGTATTCCCCGGCGGGAGGAAAAACGCCCGCTTCGCGGGGTTTTGCATCCCGAGGCGGTGAAGGTTCGGGGCCGGCGGGAACCCCGAATTCCGGGGGTGTAAAGTTTCTCGACATCCTCTCGGGAATTTCCGGACGGCGATCGGGTTTCAAGGCAAGGACTGTCGGTTTTTTTTACAGTGTGGGCTGGATGGCTCCGGGGTGTTGCGAGGTGTTTTGTATTTTGTCCTTGTTTTTCAACTGGATGGGTGGTGCTCCCTGGCCGTTGGCACGAAGTCTGCTTTATGGAGAGCGAAGCAGATTTTTTCCAACACCAAGTTTTCTCGAAGGAAGCGACATGAAAGCACGCAATGTTCTCGCTGCAGCAGTCTTCGCCGCGCTGGGACTGGGGATGTCCGCGGCGCACGCCGATCTGATGTTGACGGCGACCAGCACGACGGGTGGTGCCCCCACCACGTATACCGACACCGTCTCCGGCAACGGCACGTTGATCGTGACGGGGCAGGCGGTCGGTGATTACACGATCCAGAACCTTACGTTCAACGGAATCACGGGTCTCGCCACGGTGCCCCAGGTGTTCGATGCCAACAACTCGAAGATCAGCGGCGGGAGCACCGGAAGCCTTACGATCTCGCTGGCCGAAACCGGCCTGACGTCCAGCTACGCTTCGCAGTGGATCAATACGAGCTTCTTCACCAACGCCTCGTCCGGGTACACGTCCATTGTCAAGCAGTTGTTCTTGAACAGCAACGACACCTCGGCGACCACGGGAGCGGGAGTGCAACTGGTTGCGACGTCGAGCAGTTCCGGAAACGGGAACTTCTCGAACTTCGTTTCGAACATCGGCAGCCCGTTTTCGCTGATCGAAACCATCACGCTCTCCGGCATGGGAAGCATGACCAGTTCCGATGACTTGGTGACCGTCCCCGAGCCCGCCACGCTCGGCCTGATGGGCTTGGCCTTGGTGGGCGCTGGTCTGGCCCGCCGCAGCCGCAAGAGCTGAGATCGCCTCGGCGCCGTTCCTTTCGGCTTGAAGAACGCCCGCATCCGCGGGCGTTTTTTTATTCGCTGTATTCGAACCACTACGGCAGCACGGCGGGCCGTGCTGCGAATTCGGCGGCATTCCAGCTTGCCCTGGGGGAGCTCGTGTCCGACGACAACGTGGACCAGGTTTCGGGCACCAACATGACGATCTGGAACGATGCCCAGGGCATCCTCAAGGCCCTCCAGACCGACCGATACGCGATGGGTTCGCAGCGGTACGACTGACGGCCTTGTACGTCGACCGCAGCGTCAACGGCGCGACCGGGCAGAACTACCTGGTGGCGACGCCGGTCCCGGTTCCGGCTACCCCCTCACCCCCGCCCTCTCGCCCGAGGGGGAGAGGGGGTCTACGCGCGCGAGATGCGCAAGCGTCAGGACCACCCCGCCCTTTCCCCGGAGAGGGAAGGGGGTGGGTCGGTCCGGTTTACTGCAGCCGGTGCAGCAGCGCTTCGGCGTCGGCGCGTTCGGGGAACGGGGCGGGCGATTGCAGCAGCGACGACAGCAGGTCCTGTGCGCGGCTCTTGTCGCCGGTTTCGGCCAGGGCGGCGGCAAGGTGATACCGGATCGCCGGGTCCTGGTTCTTGCTGTCGATCTTCGCTGCCTTTTCCAGCTCGCCCACGCCGTCCGGCGCTTTGCCGCTGCGCACCAGCGCCCAGCCGTAGGTGTCCATGACCTGCGCGTTTTCGGGGGCGAGTTCCAGCGCGCGCCGGGCGGTCTCCACGGCGCGCGGATCGCCGGTCTCGGTATACAGGTAGGCCAGGTTGTTCAGCAAGGGAAGTTCCGGCTGCGCCGTGCCTTGCATCAGGCGTTCGTAGATTGCGATCGCTTTTTTCGGGGTGCCGGCCGATGTGTCATATTGGGCCAGCTCCATCGGGACGAGCCGGTCCTCCGGGTGCGTTTTCGTCCAGTCGACCAGGACCTGCTGCGGGTCGGCGGCGCCGGCGGCAAGCCGGGCGTGGAATACCTGGACGGCGAGTCTCGGATCGGGTCGGGCCGCCAGGGCGCGCGCGAACGCTCCCCCTGCGGCGTCGTACTGCTTGAGGTACATGTCGAGGTTGCCGTCGAGCTCCGCCGCGGCGTAGGCGGGCAAGCCCTGGCTGTGGAGCTTCGCGATGCGGTGGCGCGCCCCGTCGATGTTGTGTTCCTGCACGTCCAGGCTGATCAGCAGCAGTTCGGCGGAGAGCTTTTCCATCGGAACGGTATCGGCGATCGAGGAGAGCGCATGGCGAGCCTCATCGTTGCGGCCCAGCGCGATCAGCGCGCGCGCGGCGTCGATCCGGGCCGGCTGCGAACCGCCGGACACCGCGCTGTGGAAGTAGGAGAGCGCCTGGTCGGCCAGGCCGCCGCGAAGCAGGATCTGTCCCGCGACATCCAGGACCGCAGCGCGATTCCGGGCGACCTTGACGGCCTGGTCGAGCAGCGATCGCGCGGTCTTGGCGTCTCCCTCGGAGAGCGTCAGCTCGGCCAGCATCAGGCGCGAGCGCACGGCCGAGGGGTTGGCGGAAATGGACTGACGCAGGATGTCCTCGGCGCCGCGGCGGTCGCCTTTGCGCACGGACAGCGCGGCGAGGTTCCAGTATGCCGGTTCGAACTTCGGGTTCGCCCGGGTCGCGGACTGCAATTCGCGCGCCGCGTCGGCAAAGCGGGACTGCCGGATGCGTAGTTGTGCCATGCCCATCCGGGCGTCGACGCTTTTCGGGTCGCGCTGCAGCGCGCGGTCGAGTTCGTCCTGCGCCGAGGCGAGATCGCCGAGCGAAATCGAATAGACACCGGCCGCGGCCAGCAGGCGGTTGTCGTCGGGATGCGCCGCGAGCAGATCGGCGAGGGCGGTTTTCGCTGCTGCGGGCGATTTTCCCTGCGCGGTTGCGACGACGAGCAGCCGGTCCGACTCGTCGCTGCGCTCGGCCGGCTTCAGCGCTTCGAGCAGCGCCGCCGCCTTCGCGCCCTTGCCGGAGGCGAGATACACCTGCGCGAGCTTTCGCCGCGCATCGGCCTGGTCCGGTTCTTCGGCGACGCTGCGCTCGAGGTAGCCGATTCCGGGCTCGACCGATCCGCTCTGCAGCAGGGCCATGCCCATCAGCCAGTTCGATTGCGCGTCGGACCCGGCGACGGCGGGAGCGGCGCTCAGCACGCGCCGCGCCTCGGCTGGTCGATGCAGGGCGAGCTCCACCTGGGCCAGGAGCTTGCGCGCTTCGAGATCGTCCGGGTATTTGGTGAGCAGGCCGGTGAGTTGCGCTTCGGCCGTCTCGGGTTGGCCGGAGTAGAGCAGCGCGGCGCCGTCGAGTAGCCGCGCCGGGATGAAGTCGGGCGCTGCGGAGAGCACGGGCTGGAGATCGTTGACCGCGGTGGCGAAGTCCTGCTGGACCATGGCCATGCGGGCATGCAGGAATCGTTCCCCCAACGCCTGGGGAAACCGGTGGTCGAGCTCGGCGATGGTCTTCGCGGCTCCGTCGACATCCTGGTGATCCATCTGGGCGTTGCCCAGTTCCTGCAGTAGCGCGGAATAGTCGGGGCTGTCGAGCTGTTGCATGCCGGTGTCATGGGCATGCCGGAATGCCGCGATTGCGTCGGCGGCCGATCCCCGGTGCGCGAGGATGCGGCCGCGCAGGAACCAGGCCATGGCGGAGTGCGGGTCGGCGTTGGTCGCCGCGGTCGCCGCGGCCAGCGCGTCGGCGGGGCGGTTCTGCGCCATGCGCAGGCGGGTCTGCGCGATGAGCAGGTCCAGGTTGTCCGGCGCTGCCTTCAGGCCGGGGGCCAGCGTCGCTTCGGCGGCATCGAGATGCGCCTCGCCGACTTGTGCTTCGGCGAGCAAGGCCGCGTGGAGAGGACCGGGCAGGCTGCGGTCGGCCTGCAGGAACGATTCCGCATCGCGGAATTTTCTTTGCTCGAGCAGGATATGCGCCTGCAGTTCCGCAAGCTCGGCCTGCGCGGCGCCGGAATGGGCGGCGCTGTCCAGCTGGCGCTGCGCCCCGCCCGGATTGCCGGATTTCAGCATCAGGCGTGCCGACACGAGCAGCGCCCTGGCGTTGTGCGGATCCTTGTTCAGCGCCTTGGCCACGTCGAGTTGTGCCGATTGGAATTCGGCGTGGGCGAATGCGGTTTGGGCACGCGATGCCCAAGTATCGGCGGAGGCGAAGTAGTTGCAGCCGCCCAGGGTCGACGTCAGGGCGGCCAGCACGGACAGGGCAAGCAGCGGACGGCGGAAACGGGTTCGCCGGGCACCGGCCTGGAGTCGGAGGGGGGCGAAGGCAGTGGGTTTCATGGTCGGTCGGTTCCGCGGAAAGGGAAGGAATCGAAGGGGGACACCCGCGGGATGTGCCGCGGAACGAGCGAGGCGAAGCGGCTGCTTTCTTCGTCCCAGAAATCGCGCACCGCCCGGTGCGCCGTCCGGCAGTCGGCGCCGGAGCACCGCGCCGCGACCGCCAACACCCCGCTCCCCGCCGGCTCGAACAGCGTGGCGGCGCCGGCTTCCAGTTGCGCGATCAGGGCGCTGGCGCTGCGGTGCCCGGCCACGACGTAGCCGTAGGCGAGCACCCAGCGTTCCCCCGATCGCGCGCGCGCGGTGACGGTGAGCGGGGTGGCGCCGAAGCTCCCGGCGAACGCGTCTTGCCATCGCGGTCCGGCGGTCCGGATCCATTCCTCCGGGGTCAGGATCGAGTTGTCGTACTTGATCAGTTTCCGGTCCGGCGTCTGGTTGGTGAAGAGATTCAGGTAGACCTCCACCGGCCCGTCCTTGCCGTCGTAGGAAACCTGCAGCGTATCGACGGCGCCGGGGTAATCGGGCTGCCAGTCCACATGGGCGGGCAGCGGGCCGTTCCACCGTCCCGTCAGAATGGGGGGGCCGCCGAGATGCGCCGGGCCGGCTTGGGGGGCGGCGGGATCCGCCCACACGGCAAGGCCCGAGACGGCGAGCAGCGCTGCCGGGGCCCAGGGCCAGCCGGAACGGGGGAAACGCCGGGCGGCCGGCCCGGTCGGCATGGCGGCGGCTGCGTCGTCGTCGCGGCGCTTGGTGTCGCCGCGGGCGAGCCCGTGGGCAAAGAGCAGATTGAGTCCCAGCAGGACCACGAAGATCTCATTTCCCAACGCGATATGGGAGATGCGCACCCAGTAGTGCTGCATGTGCGTGACATGCCCGGCGTAGACCACGAACCAGACGCGGATCCAGTTGGCGAGGATGGCGGTGGCAGCGGCGAGCAGGAAGAGCAGGGTCTGGCGCGCGGCAGAGAGACGGTGGATGGGGCCGAGCAGGCCGGCGAAAGCCAGTGCCACCAGTACATAGCGCTTGCCGCTGCAGTCTTCCTGGACGACGAAGGTTCCTTCCGGAATCGTGACGACATTGCCGACCACTTTGGTGTGGATGCCGATCGCGCCCATGCCGGTTTCGGTCGCCCAGACGGTGCCGTGCTGCAGGATCGGCAGCAGGTAGTCCCAGGCGGGAATCGCAAAATAGAAATAGGCGATCGGCGCCGCCGCCCGACGCGCGGCCCGCGGCCCGGCGGCGGCGAACACCGCAACCCAGAGGATCGGCGGAACGAGCAGCTGGAAGGCCATGTGGCTGATGCCGCGCAGGGCGATCCACCACAGCGCCAGCAGCGCGGCGAGCGGCAGCAGTGCCCACGGCCGGGGGTCGGCGGTCTCGGCGTCGAATGCCTTGTAGCGCATGCCGAGCCACACGGCGGACACCGCGGCGACCAGGAAGCCGTGTTCGTAATCGGGAATTTCGCGCCAGTAGGCAACGAGCGAGGCCAGGGCGGGCCAGAGTGCGAGCATGCCCAGCACGAGCGCCGCGACGACCGGTGCCCCCGCCCGGCGCGCCAACCGGGCCGGTGCGGCCGCCGGGATCGGCACGGCGTTCACGACGCCTCGCTCCGCAGGCCGTGCCGGTCGAGCAATTCGTACAGGGTGGGGCGGGTGACGCCCAGCATTTCGGCCGCGCGCGTGATCTGACCGCCGCAGATCTGCAGCGCCTGCCGCAGCGCCTGCCGTTCCGCCCGCGCCCGCGCTTCCTTGATCGTGAGCAGGGCGGGCGCCTCGTCCTCGGGGGCCGAGGCCAGACCGAGATCGGCGGCGGTGATCAGGTCGCCGTCGGCCATGATCAGCGCCGCCTTGACCTTGTTTTCGAGTTCGCGCACGTTGCCCGGCCAGGGATGGTGTCCGAGCGCGGCGAGCGCGTCCTGCGCGAAGCCGCGTTTGCCGCGTCCCTGGGTATGGCGCTGCAGTATCGCGTGCGCGAGCAGCACCGCGCCGCCGGTGCGTTCGCGCAGCGGCGGTACCGCGACGGTGACTTCGGCGATGCGGTAGTAGAGATCCTGCCGGAAGCTCTGTTCCTGGATCATCTTCGGCAAGTCGCGGTGGGTCGCGCAGACCACCCGCACATCCACCGGAATTTCGGTGCGACCGCCGACGCGCTCGACGACGCGGTTTTGCAGAAAGCGCAGCAGCTTGGCCTGCAGCGCGAGCGGCATGTCGCCGATCTCGTCGAGGAAGAGGGTGCCGCCGTCGGCGGCCTCGAACTTGCCGATCGATTGCTTGACGGCGCCGGTGAACGCGCCTTTTTCATGGCCGAAGAGCTCGCTTTCCAGCAGCGGCTCGGGGATCGCCGCGCAGTTGATGGCGACGAACGGCCCCCGCGCGCGGTTGCCCAACCGGTGGACGGCGCGCGCCAGCAATTCCTTGCCGGTGCCGCTCTCGCCCAGGATCAGCACGGAGACCTCCGTCGGCGCCACCTTTTCCACCATCCGGCAGCATGCCAGCATCTTGTCGTCGGCGGCGACGATGCCTTCCAGCGGCGAGGCGATGCGTGCCTGGCGCAACTGCCGCACCTCGCTTTCGAGGGCATGGACGGCAAAGGCCCGCGAGACGATGAGCTGCAGGACGTTGGTGTCGACCGGTTTCTGATAGAAGTCGTAGGCGCCGGACTCGACCGCGCGCAGGGCATTGTCGCGGTCGGCGTTGCCGGTAACGACGATGACCTTGGTGGTGGGGGCGAGCGCGAGCGTCTCCTGCAGCGTGCGCAGCCCTTCGGTGACCCCGGCGGCGTCCGGCGGCAACCCGAGGTCCTGCAGCACTACCGGCGGCGCGAGGCGGCGCAGGTGCGCGAGGGCCTCTTCGCGGTCGCCGGCGACGAGCACTTCGTAGTCGTCGAAGCACCACTTGAGCTGGGTTTGCAGGCCCGGATCATCTTCGACGATCAGGAGGCGCGGCGGGGTTGGCATGGAAGTCGTGGTCCAGGTCTATCTGTGCTTGCAATTCCCCTCACCCCCGCCCTCTCCCGCAAGCGGGAGAGGGGGTGATTCCGGGCATTTCCCATCCGTCGATCCTGCGAAGCAACCCCTCTTCAGCAAGCGGGAGAGGGGGCGATTCCGGGCATTTCCCATCCGTCGATCCTGC
>JAJYBQ010000114.1 GCA_021778935.1 Pseudomonadota bacterium
GGCATCGCACTGATCCGCAGCCGACGGATGCAGGAATCCGTGCCGGTACTCCTCGGCGTTCTCAACCGGGATCCCCGCAATCTCCATGCCTATGCCTGGCTCGGCACCGCATTTCTTCTTCTGGAAATGCCCGAGGAATCCCGCGAGTGTTCCCGCAACATCCTGGCCATTGGCGGACCCAACGTACGAGCGATATCGAGCGTAATCTTCTCGTCATTGCAGGCAGCGAACTGGAGCACGCTCGAAGACGATACCTCCGCCTTGCAGGCCCAGATCGAGGCTGGACTGGGCCAGCCGATCCCCTTCTATGCGCTCACGCTACCGTGGAGCCGTTCGCAACTGCTCGCAGCGTCCCGCATCCAGGCGCAGGTTTCCTTCGGCGCCATCTCACCCCTGCCCCGCCCCTCGGCGCGGCGGGCCCCTGGCGGGCGCATCCGGATCGGCTACGTGTCCGGTGACTTTCAGAAACACGCCACCGCGTACCTCGTGGCAGAAATGTTCGAACGCCATGATCCGGACCGATTCGAGATCCATGCCTATTCCTATGGCATCGACGACGAATCGCCGATTCGGCGACGCCTGGAGGCTGCGTTCGGAGAGCGATTCCACGACGTACAGGAAATCCCGGCGAAGACGCTGGCGCACCGGATCCGCGACGACGGCATCGATGTCCTGATCGACCTCAAGGGCTATACCCTGCATTCGCGAAATGAAGTCTTCGGATATCGTCCCGCCCCGATCCAGGTGAACTTCCTGGGTTTCCCGGGCTCGCTCGGCACCCCGATCTACGACTACATCATCGGCGACCCCACCGTAACGCCCCTGGAACATGCCGACGGCTACGACGAGAAGATCGCGCAGATGCCGGATTGCTACCAACCCAACGATCGGCAGCGCATCGTCGGCGAACCGCGAGACCGGTCGTTCTATGGCCTGCCGGACGACGCAGTGGTGTTCTGCTCGTTCAACAACAGCTACAAGGTAACGCCGGAGGTGTTCGACCGCTGGTGCGGGATCCTCCACAAGGCACCGCACGCCGTGCTTTGGCTGTTCGAAGCAAACCGGCAGGCGCGCCGGAACCTTCTTGCCTATGCCGCGCAACGGGGAATTTCGTCCGATCGGATCTACTGGGCCCCCCCCCTCCCCCTCGCCGAACACCTCGCCCGGGCCCAGGTCGCCGACCTGTTCCTCGACACCGCGCCCGTCAACGCCCACACCACCGCAAGCGATGCGCTCTGGGCCGGAACTCCGGTACTGACGATTTTGGGCGACACGTTCGTCTCCCGGGTCGCCGCCAGCCTGCTGCATGCGGTGGAACTGCCGGAACTCGTCGCCGCCGACCTCGACGAATACGAACGCATCGCGCTGGAGCTTGCGCACGACCGCGATCGGCTGCGCGCGCTCCGGTCCCGCCTCGCCGAACGCCGGATCACCTGCCCGCTCTTCGATAGCGCGCGATACACCCGCGCCTTGGAAGAACTGGTCGTGCGCATGGTCGAGCGTCATGCGCAAGGACAGGGCCCGGACCATCTCCCCGCGGCATCCGCGCAACGTTCGGGACCGGCCTGAGTTTGCGGCACATCACGACATGATTGCCGCCGCCATCATCGCCAAAGACGAGGCGCGTTCGATCGAACGCTGCCTGCGCAGCATTGCGCCGTATGTCGACGAAATCGTCCTCGTCGACACGGGGTCAACCGACGGCACCGCCGCGATTGCGGCTGCCTGCGGCGCGCGCGTCGAACACTTCGCCTGGTGTGACGACTTCGCGGCGGCGCGCAACTTCACGCTGGATCGCGTGCGGTCGCCCTGGCGCCTGATCCTGGATGCCGACGAATGGCTCGTCCACGGCGGCGAAGCGCTGCGGGCTTTGGGATCGGCTGGAGGAACTCCTCCATTCGTCGGGCTGACCGAGGTGCGCAACGAATTCGACGACTCCGGTTCCGTCTCCATGCTGCGGTCGTGGATTCCCCGGGTCTTGCCGAGCTCGGTGCGATATCAGGGCCGCATTCACGAACAACCGGTCCATCCATTGCCGATCACCAGGCTCGACGTCGCGATCGGCCATGACGGCTATCGCAAGGCGCAACAGGAAAAAAAGGGCGATCGCAATGAGCGCCTCCTGCGGGCCGAGCTCTCACGATCGCCGGATGACCCCTATCTGCACTACCAAATGGGCAAGGAACAGGAAGGGCGAGAGAACTATTCCGCGGCCTGTGCCTGCTACCAACAGGCACGAGAACTGCTCGGCTGGCCACCCGCCGATGCTGCCCTGACGGCGGCCATGCAGCACCGCAACCCATGGTTGCATGCGATGACCATCCGCCACCTCTACAGCCTGCGGCAGGCCGGGCGCGTCCGCGATGCGCTGCGATATGCCGAAGCCGACGAACCATGCTGGCGCCACTCTCCGGACTTCCATTTCGCGCTGGGCGACCTGCTGCTGGATTTCGCCATCGAAGCGCCGGGGCGCGCGGCGGAACTGCTGCCGCGCATCGAGACCCACTGGAAGCGCTGCCTGGAGATCGGCGAAACCCCGATGCTGGACGGATCCGTAGCAGGACGAGGGAGCCACCTTGCCGCGCACAACCTGGCGGTGTTCTTCCATGCCCTCGGCGATGCGCAATCTGCGACTCGATATCAACACCTTGCCACCAGCGCGTTCCCGATGCAACGTTCGCGATCAGCGCGGAAAATTTCACCAGCCTGCCCCCAACATCCCGGATCGGGATTCCGACTTCCGGAATAGCGTAGAAAAGGCGTTCTCGTGCAAGAAATCCAATTTACCGCCGCGTCGAAATTTCCCCTGACGGCCGAAATCCGATCGCCCACGGATGCTGCCGCGCTAGCGGTCCCCCCGTTGCCCGATGCGCAGCGCAACGGACTACCACGTTCCGCGAACTTGCCGCCGTGCCCCGCGATGGGGGAAAACGCCGCCGGAAATTACTATGACGGATTGAACCAAAAGCTTCTCGCAGCGATTCCTTCCGGTGCGCGGCACGTCATGGAGCTTGGTTGTGCGAACGGGCGCCTCGGCCGCCGGTACAAGGAGCAGAACCCCGCCACACGATGGTGGGGCGTGGATTTGGCGCCCGATGCGGTCCACGCCGCGTCCGCGCACCTGGACCAGGTCTTGCGGCTCGACCTGGATGGCGGAGATTTCGATCAATTGGGCGACGGGTTCGACGTCATCGTGATCGGCGACCTGCTGGAGCACTTGCGCAATCCACACCGCGTGCTCGATGCGCTATACGAACGCAGCGCGCCGGATGCCAGAATCGTCAGTTGTATTCCGAACATGAGTCACGCTTCGGTAATCGAACGGCTTGTGGCCGGGGACATCGCCTACGATGAAGCGGGCCTGCTGGACCGGACGCATGTGCGTTTTTTTTCGCAGGCATCCGCGTTCAAGACGTTTCTGGACTCCGGTTGGCTGCCGAGCATGCAGGACCAGTATCGCGTGGAACCGGAGAACTACCGCGTTACGGCCGGCCTGGTGGATGCCGCGGCGGCGCTCGGGATCCCCCGCGAAACGGCCCTGCGCAATCTGGGCATGTACCAGATGATCGTCGTGTGCGAGAAGTGGCGGACGCGGCCTCTTGCCGCCCCGCAGGGGGTGGCCCCGTTTTCCGTGATCGTTGCCGTCAATCGCCCTTGGCAGTTTTCGCTGAATCTGGCGCGATCTCCCGGCTTGCAGGAGGTGGGCGCGGAAATCATTCCCGTCATGAATGCACCGAGCGCAGCCGCCGCATTCTCCGCCGGGGCGGCGAACGCGCGGCATGCATGGCGCGTCTTCGCACACCAGGATGTCTATTTCCCCGCGGGAACCGGCTACAAACTTGCAGAGGAATTGGCGGCGCTGGAGGAGGCGAATGGCCACGGACTTCCTGTCGGAATGGCTGGGCTTCAAACCGGCGCCGCGGGCGCCGGGACAAGCTACGCAGGGACGGTGATCGACCGGGTCCGGTTGTTTGATCACGGCCCGACGTTGCATGCCGTTTCCATGGATGAATTGGCGGTCGCGCTGCACCGCGACACGCGACTCGAAATCGACCCTACCCTGGGGTGGCACCTATGGGCGACGGATCTTTGTCTTCAAGCACGAAGGATGACGGGACAAGCGCTCGGAAAGATCTTGACGATTCCGATCTTTCATAACTCGGCAACGGCATGGTCGCTGCCGGCGGAGTTTCACCGGAGTGCCGAGGTCTTGCTGGGAAAGTACCCGGATTTGGCGGAGATTCCCACGCTTTCCGGGACGATTTCGCGGCGTGTACGTACCGCGCCGGCTGCCGGCGCCGCGATGTCGAACAGTTGATGTCCCCCCCTACAGCGATATCGCGCGAGAGACGCCACCGGTATTCGATGCCGCGCCGAAGACCGAACGCATGTCGTCGTCCAGGTTCTTCCCGGAGCGATCCGCTTCGCGGGCCGGGCCGCCACCCTCGCGGTCGACCGCCACCCGGTATTTCGCAAAATCCGTCGCCTCGATCAGGCCGCCGAAGTCCGCGCGCATCGTGCGCGCAACCATTCGTTCGGCAATCGTCGTCTGTACCTTTTCCAGGGTAACGTGCATGAACGCGGCGGACGGCTTTTCGCAGCGCTTGCCGTGGATGTCGCGCCAAAAGGACTCCCGGATCCGGAAACGGTAGGCCAGCCAGCCGAGATACCAGAACCAATCGGTGTAATACAGCCACGAATTCTCGTTCATGGCACGCACGTGCGTCGGGTCCTGCCATGCCCCGAGACTCGACTCGGTTGGGACCTCGATCACCATCAGACCGCCGACCTGGAGCAGATCCAGGCAGTTGGTCATGAAGGTCGGAAGATCCTTTATGTGCTCGAGCACATTGTCGGCATAGATCAACTCGCTTGCCCCGGCCTGCAACGACACCCGCCCCCACACCGGCGAATCCAGCGTCAAAGGCAGGGTCTGGTGCAGACTCAGGTCGAGCAGCACATCCGGCTGCGCCGTCTCCAGGACGTCCACGTTCAACCAACCGGTTCGGTAGTCTTTCCCGGAACCGATGTGCAGACGCCGCTGGGGATTGCACGGCGGCGAAGCGCCCAATCCCTTCCTGGAACGGTACACGTCGCAAGCAAATTCGAGCACCCGCGCATACTCCCTCCCCGGATCGACGGACTGAAAGCGCTGCAGTTGGACGCGGGCGCGCGCCATGAATTCCGTGCTCGAAAAGTCGTCGCGAAAGAACCCTTCCAGGGTGTCGTCATCGAACCAGCTTACGCTGCCCTCGAAGCCTTTGCCGGGATTGGACCCCTTCGTTCGCTCCGACACCATCGGCGTTCCGAGCGACAGGACCTGGAACGCCCGGACCTGTTCAAATCGCGCGCTGTCGTAGTAGTGGCAGTTCAATACCGCACGCGCCTGGACGATGACTGCATCGCGCTCCGGGCCATAGACCGGTCCGTCGAATGCCGCAACCGTACATCCCGTGCGCTCGATGCGTTCGATGATTCGTTTGCGCCGAGGATTCATCGATCCGAAAAACAACAGGTCGATCGGGCGCTTTTCCAATGGAGCGGAACCGTGCGCCATCGAACGCAAGTAGGGGGCGTAGCCGAAGGAAATCAGCGGAACCCCCTGGTCGTCGCGGGAATAGGCAGCCACGTTTCCCGCGTCATAGTCGATCACCGGGACGTTTCGCAGCGATTCCAGGTATTCCGCCGGCACGGCGCTGCCGCCATCACCCAGTTGTTCGAGATTGACGAACACGCAACAGAATGTCCCGGCCATCTCGGAGGAAAAGCCGAGATGGGCGCCAAACATCAGATTCACCGCGTCGTGGCGCAAGCGGTTTTTCGCGACGCTCACTTCCGCACCCAAGCGGTGCAATTGATGGCGGAAATACAAGGCTGCGTCCAACAGCGCCATGGAGTGGACATACCCGGGCGGCTGGACGATGCAAAGATGGATGGGGGTCTTGGCGTTTGCGGACATCGGAAGGCCCGTTTTTCACGTGGTCTCCCGAAACTGTAGTCGCGGGGGGATTCCGACATCCGCGGATAAGCCGGCCGCCACAGACCCACTTCCGCGCTTGAATGCGTAGGTTATCGAGGCGGTTCCTTGTGCTCCAGGCGGTACACCCAAGCCAGCACTTCCGCGACCGCGACATACAGCGCCGGAGGAACCCGCTGGTCCAGGTCGAAGTGCATCAATGCCGCGACGAGTTCCCGCGATGCATGGACCGGCACCCCCGCTTCGCGCGCTTTGGCGATGATGGTCTCGGCAATCAGCCCCTGGCCGGTGGCGACGACGCTCGGGGCGAGCCCCCGGGACGCATCGCCATCCGAATAGGAAAGCGCCACCGCCTGCGCCGTCGGCCGGGGAGTCGCACCGGGGTCGGAGCGCCGATCCGTCGCCATCAGGGAGCCCCGCCCGGCAACTCCACCGCACCGTGCACCGTCAATTGCGCGACCGTGAGGCCCCGCGCATCGAGCGCGGAGGCCAGCGCTCCCAAGGTCTCCCGAAGTGCGGCGGCATTCGACGATTCCATCTCAACGCCGACCGCGGATGCAGCGACCCGGATTTTGGCGTGGATCGCGCCGAGATTGGGCAGCGCCATCGACAGCGTGGCGGTGAATACGCCGGCCGGGGGCGCGGGGCCGGCTGCCGCGCGCCCCCGGCCGCCATCCTGCGCAATCTCCAGGCGGAAGCCCTGGCCGGGCCAGGCCTGCCCGCGCAAGGCGAAGGCCTGCTGCTGCATGGCATCGGCTTGCAAGGCGGCGCGCTGATCCTCCCACGCTTGCGGATCGGGCGGCGACGCCGCCACCGCGTCGGCCAGCAGCGCGCGGGATTCCGCCTGCACCTGCTGCAACGGACGTTTCCCCTGCACCCAGGACACGAGGTGCGACTCGAGGAAGAGGCCGCTGTTTTCGACCGCCCGCGCAAGCTCGCCGGCCAGCGTCACGCCGGAAGGGGCGCCGCCGGACACGGCAACGAACAAGGGCTGGCGCAGGGCAACCGTCGCAGCCGTCGGCGCGCCGGATCCCGGCGCCGTCCCCGAACCCGGGTCGGGCGCCGCAACCTCGGGGAACGATGGGGGCTGCGCACGCAATCCGGCCACCTGCGCTTCCACGACCGCAGCCCGGGCCAAGGCCGCGACGTCCGGCGCCGCCGGAATTCCGGACGGGCGCGAAACCTCGGCTTGCAACGCCGCCGCCGACTCGCCGCCGAACGCGAGCACGGCATCCCGGGCCGCCCCGGTCAGCACGATCCGCTGACCCGCGACCAGGATCTGGGCGGGAGCCTTGCCGCCGGCCACGACCACTTCGCCGTTCGCACCCGACGCAGCCGCGCCGCGCAAAGCGGCCATCGCGGTCGGAGGAAGACTCGAGGCAAGGCGATCCAGGATCGCCAACAGGCGCTCGGCAGGAACGATCGCGCGCGCCGGCGCCGCCCCCTGTCCCCAGTTCGGCAAGGGGGGGCGATCCGGACTGATGGGGAGAATTTCGATTGCCAACACCCGGCCCCTTTGGGCTGCAATCCACGGAGCTTCGATTATTGGCGAGGCGGTCCGCCGACGCAAACCCCCATCACCCAAACCCGGCGCCCGCGCAGGGGGAGTCGGGAAGCGAGCCTCACGATACGCCGAGAATCCGATTCAGGTCCTGCAGCCAGGGCTCGGACCGCGCCCGGATCTGCGCGTCGTCCTGCAATACGCCGCGCAGGATCTCCATCCGCCGCCGGGCCTCGCCCGCATCGAGCCGTTCCTCCTCGGCCGCCGTCCGGATCCGGTCGATCAGGTCCCGACATTCTGCTTCGATCCGCGCGACCCGCTCCCAGTCGTCCGCCTTGGCGGCATCCAGCATGGTGCGGCTCGCCCGCGCAATTTCTTCGTAAACCTCGATCAATCTCGACGGCTC
>JAJYBQ010000115.1 GCA_021778935.1 Pseudomonadota bacterium
GCCGTATCCCCCCGGCATTCCGTTGCTGATTCCGGGCGAGCGCGTCAACGCCAAGATCGTGCATTACCTGCAGTTCGCGCGCGAATTCAACGCCAGTTTCCCGGGATTCGAAACCGACATCCACGGGCTGGTGAAGCTCGAACGGGACGGCAAGATCGAGTATTGTCTCGACTGCGTGCGGGAATGAAAACGATGAAATCGAATGCGGAACTTGGCGTCAGGCCAAGCCAAGCGCACGGCGGCAGTTCCGACATTTGAACGGCACAGGGGGTGCTATGGACGAACCTCGTGAGGGATTGAACCCGGTTGCCATCGGCGCTGCCGTCGTGGTCGCGGCGGTTGCGGTCGTTGGCGGCTATTACTGGCTTCATCATCGCGCCGCTCCGCCGGCCGCGCCGGTGGTCGCCGCCCCGCCGACGCCGGTTGCCCCGCCGGTGCCGACGCCGGTCACGCCGGCGCCCGCTCCCGCGGCAGTGCCGCAGGCGATCGTGGTGGCGCCGCCCACGGGCCAGCCGCGGATCACGCTCGACCGCAGCGACCGGCCCTTTCTCGACGCACTCCAGGGGATCGCGGGCTGGCGCGCGTCGATTCTGCATCTGCTGATCCCCCATGACTTGATTCGGCATCTCGTTGCCACGGTCGATGCGCTGGGGCGTGACAAGGTAGCCCTGCGGGTGATGCCGACCAAGCCGGTTCCGGGGCAGTTCGAGGTCACTGCCACGGCAAGCCAGACGTGGATCGCCGCGGCCAACGCGGCACGATACAAACCCTATGTCGCTGCACTGACCTCGTTCAATGCGGCGCAGTCGGCCCAGGTCTACCAGCGGTTTGCCTACCTCTTCCAGGAGGCATACCGCAATCTCGGCTATCCCGATCGGCGCTTCCAGGACCGCCTGGTGCAGGTGCTCGGAGAAATGATCGACGCCCCGGAGCCGAAACCGCCGGTGGCAGTCCAGACGAGCAGCGCGATGTTCCGGTACGCCGACCCGGACCTCGAGGCGCTCACCGCCGGCCAGAAGATCCTGATCCGCATGGGGCCGGAGAACGAGCGGGCGGTGAAGAAGTGGCTGCGCGG
This sequence comes from Pseudomonadota bacterium, assembly GCA_021778935.1. The sequence goes on from JAJYBQ010000115.1 coordinate 1,076, forward strand.
GTTTCGCGCCGCGGTGGTCGCGAAGTAGGCGGAGGGCGGGACGACGACCGGGGCCCGTTCATCGCCGATTCAGGAGCCGCGCGCGATGTCATGGCACGATGCGCCCATGAAAATCCTGCTCTTGGAAGACGACATCGACCTTGGCCAGGCGGTCAACGACCATCTCGAGGCAGCGGGGCACGAGGTGCACTGGTGCAAGCTCGTGGCCCAGGCGCGGCGCGTGGTCGACCCCGATTTGGCCCTGCTGGATCTCAATCTGCCGGATGGCGACGGCCTTTCGCTGTTGCGCGAGTGGCGCGCGGCGGGCAACCGCCGGCCGGTGATCGTGCTCACTGCGCGCGATCAGGTGAGCGATCGCATCCGGGGCCTGCAGGCCGGCGCCGACGACTACCTGGTCAAGCCGTTCGACCTCGATGAACTGCTGGCGCGGATCTCCGCGGTGACGCGGCGCACGGCGCCGCCTTCGCAACTGAAGATCGGCGGGATTGCGATCGACCTCAACTCGCGTTCCGCGCGCCGGGGATCGGAGCGCGTGGAATTCACGGCGATGGAGTGGAGCGTGCTGTCTTTGCTCGCGCGACACCCCGGGCGGATCTACAGCCGTACCGAGATCGAAACCCATCTCGCCGATGAAGGCATGGGCGATGCGGACAGCAACTCCCTTGAAGTAATCGTGAGCCGGCTGCGCAAGAAGCTCGGACCCTTGGCCATCAGCACCCACCGCGGCCTTGGTTATCGACTCGATGTCTGAGTCTCTGGGGTCGCTCGCGCAGGGGTGGAGCCTCGAGCAGCGGATTCGCCGCCGTCTGCTGGTAGCGTTTGCCTCCCTATGGGTGTTGAGTTCTGCGGTGGCCCTGTACGTGGTTGCGGACGAAACCGCGGAAGTCCTCGACAGTGCGTTGCAGGAGGTCGGTCAGCGCCTGTTGGTATTGCCCGAGACGGCCTTGCGGGATGGGGAGCAGGACGCCCTGTTCATGGCGATCGGGACGCACGAAGAGTCGGTGGTCTACCAGGTGTACGGGCCGACGGGGGCCATGGACCTGCACTCGCACCAGGCCCCTGCGACGCCGTTGGACCCCGATGCGCGCGACGGCCTCCGCGATGTGCACGGATGGCATGTGCTGACGCTCAACCGCAGCGACGGCAAGCGGCGCATCCAGGTGGCGGAAACGCGCAAGCATCGGGTCGAACTCTTCAGCCGGATTCTTTTCTGGCTGGTCGGCAGCCTGGCGTTCGTGCTGCCGCTGGCATCGGTTGCGCTCGCAGTCATTTTGCGCCAGGGTTTCCATGCGCTGGCACCGGCGCATGCCGAATTGTCGGGGCGGTCCGCAGACGATCGCCGGCCGCTATCCACCGAGGGCGCACCGGATGAACTGCAGCCCTGGCTGGCCAGCGTCAACGGCCTGATTGCACGGGTCGGCAGCCTGGTCGATATGGAGCGCATCGCGGCGGCGGAAACCGCGCACGAACTGCGCACACCGCTCGCTGCGGCACGGGCGCAAGCCCAGCGCCTGCTCGACGTCACGACCGAAGAAACGGCGCGCCGCCATGCGGAGGCCTTGGTGCGCCAACTCGATCGCCTGACGCGCGTCGCGACCCGCCTGTTGCAGGTTGCACGCATCGAGTCGGGTGCGACGCTGCGCCGGGAGCCGGTCGATCTCGTCGTGGTGACGAGGCTGGTGGTCGAGGAATTTCCGGAGGCCCTCGGCAGCGAGCGCTTGCGCATCGAAGTAAGCGGCCATCCCGCGGAGGTCACCGGCGACATCGACGCGATCGCGGTCGCGCTGCGCAATTTGATCGAGAACGCGCTCAAGCACGGCGGCAAGGATGCCTGGGTGACGGTGCTGGTGGAGGATGGCGCGATCTATGTGGTCGACGACGGCCCGGGCGTGCCGGCGGAGATGCTGGGCAAGTTGGTGCGCCCGTTCGAACGCGGGATCACCGCGGCTGCAGGGTCGGGCCTGGGCCTGGCGATCACCAACGCCATTGCGAGGCAGGGTGGGGCGCTCCTCGAGTTGCGGTCGCCGATCGTCGGCAACCGGGGGTTCGCGGCGATCCTGCGGTTTTGACCGGACGGGCGCAGATCGGAAAGGTTCCCCGGGCCGCGCCCGCCGCGGGCGCTACCGCAGCGGCATGATCGTGTTGCCGGCGACCCGCACCCGGGTTCCGGCGCCGAACGGCGGCGGCGTGCTGCCGCGGATGGTGCGTCCGCGGCCGTCGTCCATGTGGATGTCGATCAGGTATTCGGTTTTTTCATGAACGCGCTTTTCAACGGTGTTGCCGGCAAGCGCGCCGCCCAGTGCGCCGACGACGGTCATGGCCGTCCGACCGTTGCCTTCTCCCATCTGGTTGCCCAGTACGCCGCCAAGCAGGCCGCCGGCGACGGCTCCCAGCCCGGTATCGTGACCGGCCGCTTGAATCGTGCGGATCCCGACCACGACGCCGCAGTCGCGGCAGGTTGTCGGTGCCGCCGAGGGCGCATAGCCGGGTGCGCTGCGGGTGTGTTCCCCGGGCAAGGGCGGCGGGGGCGGATAGCCCACCCCGACCGCGGCGGCCGGGGCGGAACCGGGGTGCCGGATGCCCGGCACCATGTACACGACGGCCGCTCCCACGCTGACTGCAACGACGGCAATCGCGGCAACGGCGATCAGGGGACGGAGGGGGGTCCGGGCGTTCAAATCCGGGCTGCTGGGCTGGTTCACGGCGACTCTTCTGCGATCTCGATGCGGACGACCCTCCTATGTTGCGATGTTTCTCGCGCTTCGGAAAGAGCACCCGGATCCCGAAATGTCGGTAGCCCGAACGTGCTGCCTTGCGCCGCAGGGCACCGAATGCGGGAGGATCGCCGTTGGACAGGCCGAAACTGGAAGAACTGCTGGCGCGCGCGGCTCGCGGCCGGGTTTGTGCACTGCCAGCGCGCGCACCGCGTCGGGAGCGAGTGGCTTCGGCAACTGCTGCGGCTACGTGGCGCTCCGGCGCACCAGGCTTCGTCCGGACGGCCAGGCGGCGAGGGTGACGGCGCTGATCACCGCGGTGCCGCCGGCAATCTGCGTCAGCGTCGGCGCGTGTCCTTCGAGGACGGAGAACGCCATGGAACTCACCGGCACGACGTTCATGAACAGAGCTGTGCGCGCGGCGCCCAGGCGGGCGATCCCGGCATTCCAGAAGAGGTAGGACAGGACGGTGCCGCCCAGGCTCATCGCCATGAGGGAGACGAACGCTTCCGCGTGCGGGACGGCGACGCGCGCGTGCGCCAGCGCGGCGGCCGCGCTCAATGCCAGCCCGCCCGCGAGCATGACCGCCGCGGTGTTGGCAAAACCATCCACGCCGCGCGGCATCATCCTGCCGGTCAGCACGTTGTAGACCGCCCAGCAAAGGCTGGCGGCGAGCATCAGGATGTCGCCGAACGCAATATGTACACGGGCGCCGCCGCCCAACACCACGAAGGCGACGCCCCCCAGGGCGATCGGCAGCGCGAGGAGCTGACGGACGCCCAGCCGGTCGCCCGACACGAAATACGCCAGGGTCGCGGTCAACAGCGGGCTCGTCGCCATGATCAGCGCGCCGTTGACGGGGGAGGTCCACTCCATGCCGAAGAAGAACAAGGCGTTGAATCCGGCCACGCCGACCGCTCCCAGGATGACGTAGGCGCCCCCGTGGCGCAGAATCGGCACGGGCGTTCTTCGAACGGCGCACAGCGCGAGCATCACCGCTGCCGCGATGTCGAACCGCGCGGCAGCGGCGACCAGGGCGTGTTCGTCCGCCAGGACGTGCTTCGAAAGGTTGAAGTTCGCGCCCCAGAGAATGGTCGCCACCGCGAGCAGGGCGTAGGTCACACGGCGTCTTTCGGATGGGCTCGATGCGGAGCCCGGATTATCGCACCCCCCCGCCGACGACTTTGGTGATGCGCAGCATCGGCCGACCGCCGAGATTCCGGATCGGGAAGTAGGCCAGGTGCGTGTCCGGATCCACGGCGACGGCATGGGCATCGGGCGCAAGGCGGCCCGCGCCCAACATCTGCAGGCGACCGGCCCGCAGCGCCATCAGGGATACCGTCCCCGATTCCGAGGCCACGTACAGCCGGTTCTCCCGCGGGTCGAAGGCGAGCACGTCGGGGTCGTGGCCGATCGGCAGGGTCTGCGTGATCCGCCGTGTCCGCAGGTCCAACACCAGCAGCCGGTCGCTGCCGGCGCAGGCGATGAATGCCCGGCGCGATCGCGGCTCGATGAGCAGGCCGTGGTTGTCGTCCGCGCCGGGCAGGCGGATGCGACGGACGATACGGTCGGTTGCCGGATCGATCTCGACCAGTTGCCCCCGCGTCTGCACGTTGACGAAAACGTGGCCGGATGCCGGGTCGTATTCGCTGTTGCCGACTTCCCCGCCCAGCGCAATGGTCGCGATGCGCCGATTCGTGCGCACGTCGATCACGGTCTCGGTCCTGCCGAATTCGTCCGACACGTAGAGCCGCTCGACCCCGGGTGCATATGCCATGCCGTCCGGATGGATGCCGACCGGCACCCGCGCCACTTCGGTCAGGCGTGTTTCGTCGATCGCCACGACCTCGTTGGTGCCCGTCGCGCTGGCGTAGACGCGGTCGAGTTGCGGAATCGCCAGCACACCGTGGACCTGGCGGATGTTGCGGACCACACCGACGGTCTTCCGGGTTCTCGTGTCGAACGCCAGCACCTCGTCCTGCCCGAGGTGCGCCAGGAACAGCCGATGCCGCTCCGGATCATCGCTCGCATAGTCGAAGCGGGTGGTGTTCCCCGGCAGGGGGACGTCCGCGACGACCTTCCACGGCAGGCCCGCCCCTGCGATGGCCGGTTGCGCTACGACGCATCCCGTCGCGAGGAGCGCGGTCAGTGCCGCGCGTGCCCGTTTCCAACCCATCCGCATTCTCCCGGTCCTGTTTCGCGCAGGCGTCCGCGCGATTCTCGCGCGCCGCCGTCACCGCCCCGTGACGGGAAGGTTGCATGCAGCCGGCGCCGCGCGCCGGCGGGACCGGCCGCGATCCTTACAGGAACGATTTCGCCTGGGCCAATACGCGCGTGCAAATCTGCTGGCTGAGCGGCTGCGCCGCTCCGCCGCCCAGGTTCATCGTCTGGCCATTGCCGGCATCGAGAATGCCGACGAGCCCGCTCGCGTAGCCGGGGTTCGAGGCGGGATTGTCCCCCAGCTTGCCCATCAGCGTGCTCTGCACCGACCGGGCGTTGCCGCCCAGGTAGTTGTTCTCGATGCAGTATTTCAACAGCCCCGCGACATTGCCGAGGCTTCCGGGAACCAGCGCGGTGCCGCCGCCCATCGCGCCGAGCCCTGCGGCGGGGGTGCCGGACGACTGCGCCGCACCTCCGCCGAACTGGTTGAGGATGCCGCCGAGTTGCGCGTGCGCGGAGGAAATCGGCAGCAGGCAGACGACTGCGAGCGCCAGGAAATGGTGGCTGGTTTTTTTCATGTTGGTTCCCTTGTCGATCAAAAAGCCGGAAGCGGCTTGGGCCGCGGCACGATCAGACTTTCGCTGCCAAGTCGTGGAACATGCGCTTGATGTGCCCGAAAATTCCCGGTTTGGCATTGCCACCGCGCACCTTTTCCTGGATTGCCGCGATTTCGTCGCGGATCGGCTTGTACTTGCCGTAGCCGAGCGCGTTGGCATCGGCGAGGTGGTGGTCTGCACGGGACAGCCGCGACAGGATCGCCGCCTTGTTTTTCTCGGCGCCCTGTTTCATCAGACGTTCGGCGTCCAGCACGTCACCTTCCGCCGCGATCGGCGGCAACGGAATGACCCGTTCCGAGGTCACGATCGATCCGAGCGCATCGGCGAGCGTGGACTCCGCATCGGAAATTCGCGATGCCTGGATCTCCGCGCTGGCCTTCTTGATCGCCGTCGGATAAATCCCCAGCGGCAGCAGGTCCGTGTCAATGTGCATCTCGCTGCGGAGCGGAACCAGCAGAGCGCGGGCGTGCTGGATCTTGCCGGCATCGAGCGCGGACTCCGCGCCTTTCACCGCGGCGTGGATCTTGTCCAGGGAAGGCTTGGTATCGATGATGTTGGCGCGCACGGCGATCGGCACCAGATTGAGATGCGGGTCGCGCGCGAGCAGCACGTTGAGGCGCCCGTCCGCGTCGGCCAACAGATGGAATGCCTGTTTCGTATTGTGATCCTCGAGATAGAACAGGGCGTGCAGCACTTCGTCCTGGGCGACCATCGCGTTGCGGATCAACCGCTGCCGCTGCCGGCGCAGCGCTTGCGAAGCGACGTCCTTCACGTGGGCTTCCGTGGCCGCCGCGGCCGGCGTGGCCGGCGGGGAAACGCCGGCATCGGCGGCGGCAGCGCTGCCGATTGCGGCCATCAGCCCGGCGGATGCCAGGAGGGACAAGCCGTTTCTGGTTTTTGCTTTCATCATGAACTCCGGTGCAATGCAGTGATTTTCCGAGCGGCGGGCGGGAACGGTCGTGGAGTGTTCCGTGGCGCCATTGCGCATTTTCTCCGCAAGGACCCCCGGGAACGTTCGGTATCGCGCAAATGCGTTGCGAGGAGCGTTTACGGATATTGCGTACGGCGTTTCCGGGGGCGACCTTTTCTGCAGATGGTGTGGGGCGTCAATCGGTGCGCCCATGACCGACGTCGTTCGGCACGGTATGCTTTCCGCATTCCTCGTATCGTGGAGCTTGGCATGCTTGCATCGTTTCGCCTGGCCGGATCTGCCCGGCCCCGTTCCGGCATCCGACCGCTGCGCGCCGGCGCGGCCGCGCTGCTGACCGTCCTTGCGCTGTGTTCCTGCGAGACGCAGCAGGAGCGGATCGCGCATCA
>JAJYBQ010000116.1 GCA_021778935.1 Pseudomonadota bacterium
CCGGCTCGGGAGGATGTACGGCGTGAACGTATAGTCGTAATTGGGCGCGATGTTCCAGTAGTAGGGAATGACGAATTCCGACCCGAGCAGGCTGTTCTGCATGTATCCCGGGGTCAGGAATCCGCTTTTTCGGTCGTTCCCGATCGGGAAATCGAAGTACGGTGAGTCGAGCAGCGGAACACCGCCGAAGTACAAGGTCGCGGCATACGCCGTCGCCTCCTGGTCACCTTGATCGATGTCCAGCGTGTCGGCCTTCACCCACCAGGATGGGTTGTCGGGATTGCAGGTGGTGAACGTGGCATCGTGCATCCGCTCATTGCCGTCGCCCAGAAACTCGATCAGGTTCGCCTTGCCGCTGCCATGGCGCGCCGGGTAGGTGTAACTGGCGTCGGGCATCGTCCCCGTCTGCGCCTCCACCTGGAACTTCAGGCTGGGAGCGTTGAAGACCGCGCTCTTGGCCACCAGACGGACATGACCTTGCGCGTCCACCTCGTCCGTGGCAATTTGGTACACGACGCGGTCGCCGAACAGCACCAACCCGGCGCGCCGCAACTCGACCGCACCCGTGAGTGTCGTCGTCTCGTCGATCGTCCCGACGACATGGTTGGCGCGGGCATAGATGGGTTGCGACTGCCCCGCGGCAAGCCCGCGCCCCGCACCCAGGGTCCGCTCGAGCCGCAAGGCAACGGGTGGCCCCGGATCCGCCCACCCCGACGCCACGGTCAGCAGGAGTCCGGCAACGACCAGTGCAGCGGCGACACGATGTCCGGGATCTCGATTTCCCTGGGGCATGGGACGGTACTATTCCGAATTGTTCCAAAAAACGCGCCATTATGGCGGATCGTCCCGAAACCCTCTCCAACCCCGACATGCCACACGAGGACCCGTCCCCACAAGATCTCCGACTCGACGCGCTGCGCAGATGGCTGGCAGCGCTTCCGGCAACCTGGAACCTGGATCCCGCCAGCCTGCGGCCGGCATCGAGCGATGCCAGCTTCCGGCGCTATTTCCGCATCGATCGCCGAACCGAGGTCAGCTCGGCGGCCGCCGACCGCTCCTGTATCGTCATGGACGCCCCGCCGGAGCATGAGGACTGCCGCCCCTTCCTGGCCGTTGCCGACCTGCTCGCGGGCCAGGCGGTGCGGGCGCCCGACATCCTCGAGCGTAACTTCGAGCATGGCTTCCTGCTGTTGCGGGATCTGGGCGACGCCACCTACGCCGACGCCATTGCCGCCAGGCCCGAGCGGATTCCGGAGTTGTACGACGGGGCGATCGCAACCCTGGTCCGCATGCAGACCATCCCGGTCAGCGGGATCGCGCTGCCGCACTATGACCGCGATCGACTGCTGGCCGAAATGCGGCTCTTCCCGGAATGGTACGTCGCTCGCCACCTGAGCGTCGACCTGAGCCCGGCGGAGCGTGCGGTGCTGGATACCGCCTGCGAGCGCCTCGCCGCCTCCGCGCTGGACCAGGCGCAGGTGTTCGTGCATCGCGACTACCACAGCCGCAACCTGATGGCGCCCGGGGACGACCCGCGGCCAGGTTCCGTGGCGGAACCCGGGGTGCTGGACTTCCAGGATGCGGTGATCGGTCCCATCACCTATGACCTGGTGTCGCTGCTTCGGGACGCCTACGTGGAATGGCCGGAGCCGCAACAGATCGACTGGGCCGCCCGATACTGGGAGCGCGCACAGCGGCAGGGGTTGCCGGTGCCGGCCGATTTCGGCCGATTCTGGCGCGACCTCGAGTGGATGGGGCTGCAGCGCAGCCTCAAGGTGCTCGGGATTTTCGCGCGCCTCCACCACCGCGACGGCAAGGCCCGCTACCTGGCGGACCTGCCGGCGGTACTGCGCCACACGCAGCGCGTCGTCGAGCGATACGACCCGTTCGCGGCCCTGGCCCGCCTGTTCGACCGCATCCACGCGCGTGCGCGCGAAGAGGGATACACGTTCTGACATGCGCGCGCTGCTCCTTGCCGCCGGCCGGGGCGAACGCTTGCGGCCGCACACCGACACCTGCCCCAAGCCCTTGCTGCGGGTCGGCGGCAAACGGTTGATCGAATGGCAGATCGAGGGGCTCGCACGCGCCGGGGTCGCGGACATCGTCATCAACATCGCGCATCTTCCCGACCAGTTCGAGGCCGCGCTGGGAGACGGCAGCCGCTACGGTGCGCGGCTGCGCTATGCCCGCGAGGGCACGCGCGCCGAAGATGCCCGCGAAACGCTGGGCGGAATCGTCCATGCCCTGTCGCTGCTGGGGGATGAACCGTTCGTCGTCGCCAGCAGCGACATCGTGACGGCATTCGATTACCGGAGCCTGTCCGGCCCGGCGCAGCGCATCGCCCGCGGCGACCTCGACGCCCACCTCGTTCTCGTCGACAACCCGCGCTACCATCCGGGCGGCGACATGGGCCGATCCCCCGGCGGAATGGCGACCCGCATGGCGCCTTGGCTCACCTACGGCAATATCGGCCTGTTCGCGCCGCGGATCTTCGCCGACCAGCCGCCGTCACGGGCGCGGCTGTTTCCCTGGCTCTACCAATTCGTCGACCGCGGACGGGTGGGCGCGGAGCACTTCGGCGGCACATGGTTCAACGTCGGAACACCCGCCGAACTGACGGCCTGCGAACAGGCCTTGCAATTGCGTAGAATTTTCTGATGCGTACGACATCCCGAATCGCGATCCTGGGCGGCGGCCCGGTGGGCATGGTCACGGCCCTGCTCCTGGCACGGCGCGGTATCGCGACCACGCTCTACGACGCCCGCCCGATCGACGATCTCCGGCGTGACCGGCGCCTGCTGGCCCTTTCCCGCGGCAGCCTGCAAATTCTCGACGCGCTGCTCGGTGCCGGAACGCTGCCGATGGCGCCGATCCGCCGTGTACACGTCAGTTCCCGCGGCCACGCCGGCGCCGCGCGGCTGGGCGAGCCCGTCGGCACTCCCACAGAAAATGCGGTCCGCAATTCCGACGGCGGCGCGAAGCCGGTCGGGGCCACCGTCTGGTACGCAGACCTGGTCGCCGCCCTCGCCGGCGCAATCGATGCCGAACCGCAGATCGGCGCGGAACGCCCGCGGCGGGTCCTGGGCTTGCAACAGCATCCGGAATGCGTACGCGTCGCGCTCGACGATGGCAGCGAGATCTCCTGCGCCCTGGCAATCGATGCGGAAGGGGGACCCGATCGCCACCGGAGCGAGGGCGGTGCCGCCCCGGTCCGCTCCCACGCCCTGCTCGCCGACCTCACCCTCGATGGCCTTGCCCCCGGCGATGCCTTCGAGCGCTTCACCCACGAAGGTCCGTTCGCACTGCTGCCGATTCCCGGAAGCCGGCAGCAGATGTCCATGATCTGGTGCCTGTCCTCGGCGGTCGCGCGCACCCGGCAGCAGGCCCCCGAAGAGCTCCTGCTGCGGAACATCGCACAAACCCTGGGGCCGCGATTTCGTGCGCCCACCGCCATCGGCCCGCGCAGCCTCTTTCCCCTGCGGCCGACCCGCATCGACCGGGTATGCGAACACCGCCTCGTGCACATCGGCAACTCCGCCCAGGTGCTGCACCCCGTTGCCGGACAAGGCTTCAACCTCGGGCTGCGCGATTGCGTATGCCTGGTCGACTGCCTGACCGACACGCCGGCCGGCACCGACATCCGCCGCACGGGAGACGTTCCTGCAGCCTTGGCCCGCTATGGCGCAAGGCGCCGCCTCGACCGCACCCTGGTGCCCGCGCTGACCGGAATGCTGCCGCAGCTTTTTGCGTCGACCCTCCTGCCGGTTGCAATGGTCCGTTCGGCCACGCTCGGCGCGCTGGATCTCCTGCCGGAGGTGCGTCGGGCGTTCGCCCGCCTGCTCATGTTCGGAGTCCGGGTCTGATGAACCAGACCGCGCCCTTGGCAATCGGCCCCCACCGCCTGCCCAACCGCGTCTTCGCGGCGCCGATGGCCGGCATTGCGGACCTGCCCCTGCGCCGACTATTCCGGGCCTTTGGCGCCGGCTACGCGGTGGGGGAGATGACCACCTCCGACGCGCGGTTGCGCGGCAGCCGCAAAACGGCGCGGCGCCTGCGCACGGATGGAGAGACCGAACCGGTTGCCGTGCAGCTCGCGGGCGCAGATCCGGCCATGCTCGCGGATGCCGCGCGGGACGCGGTCGACCGGGGGGCGCAGATCATCGACATCAACATGGGCTGTCCGGTCAAGAAGGTCTGCAATGCCGCGTGCGGCTCCGCGCTGCTGCGCGACGAACCGCTGGTCGGCCGCATCCTGGACGCCGTCGTGGGGGCGGTCGCGGTTCCGGTCACCCTGAAAATCCGCACCGGCTGGGATCCGGCCCACCGCAATGCGCCGCGCGTCGCCCGAATGGCGCAGGATGCCGGCATCCGGATGCTGACCGTACACGGCCGCACCCGGGCCTGCGGATTTCGCGGTCATGCCGAGTATGAGACGATCGCGGAGGTAAAGGCACGGCTGGCGATCCCGGTCGTCGCCAACGGCGACATCGACAGCCCGGAGGCGGCCCGCGCCGTGCTCGCGCGCACCGGGGCCGACGCTGTGATGATCGGGCGCGCGGCCCAGGAGCGCCCCTGGATTTTCCGGGAAGTCGACCACCTCCTGCGGCACGGCGTGGCCGCGCCGCCGATGCGGGTCGCCGATGTCGCGCCGGCGCTGCTCGCCTTTCTGGACGAGCACTACGCCCACCACGGCGATATCCAGGGCGTGCGCACCGCGCGCAAGCGCATCCACGGCTGGCTGCGAGGCCTGCGCGGCGGACGCGATGCAGGACTGCGGATCAACGAGATCGAATGTCCGGCGGCCCAGCGGCGGGAAGTGGAAATCTTTTTCGGAGAAGCGGCTGCACGCAGTCCGTTTTTTGAGTACATTCCCCCGTCCGAGTAAGGACTTCCCGCAGTGCCCACCGACCGCGCCGAACCGATCCCCGACCTGCCCCGCAAGAGCGGTGAGGATGGCGCTGGGCTCGGCCACGCGCGCGGCGCCGGCGAAACCATCGAACAGTGCGTGTTCCGGAACCTGGAGGAGTACCTTTCCAACCTGGACGGCGCATCGCCGCACGCACTGCACGAGATGGTGCTGCAGGCGGTGGAACGGCCATTGCTGCGGTTCGCGCTGACGCGCTGCGCGGGCAATCAATCCGCGGCGGCCGAACTGCTCGGAATCAACCGCAACACGCTGCGGCGCAAGCTGCACGATTTCGACGTCCGCTGAACCGCGCAGAATGATCCGCCGCGCGCGCCGACGCGGTGCCCGCGAAGCCCCCGTACCATAGCTCATGCAAGGAAGCCGACCCATGTCCCAATCGCCCCGCACCGCGCTGATCAGCCTGTCCGACAAGTCCGGCGCCGTGGAATTTGCCCGCGGCCTGGTGCGATCCGGCTTCCGGATCCTCTCCACCGGCGGCACCGCGAAGCTGCTCGCCGAAGCGGGCATCGCCGTGACCGAGGTCGCCGAAATCACCGGGTTCCCCGAGATGCTCGATGGCCGGGTGAAGACCCTGCACCCGAACATCCACGGCGGTCTGCTCGGGCGGCGCGACGATCCCGCACACATGGCCACGCTGGCGCAGCATGCAATTTCCCCGATCGAAATCCTCGCCGTCAACCTCTACCCGTTCCAGGCGACCATCGCCAAGCCCGGGTGCACGCTGGCTGACGCCATCGAAAACATCGATATCGGCGGCCCGGCGATGCTGCGCTCGGCTGCGAAAAATCACGCCGCGGTCACGGTGATCGTGGATCCGCGGGATTACGACCGGGTGCTGGGCGAGCTGCGTGCATCGGGCGCCGTCGACGCCGCAACCCGCTTCGATCTCGCCACCAAAGCCTTCGCGCACACCGCCGCCTACGACGGTGCGATCAGCGCCTATCTGTCGAGCATCGATGCAGACGGGTCGCACCGCATGTTCCCGCGCATCCTCACGCGCCAGTGGCAACTGGTGCAGGACATGCGCTATGGGGAAAACCCGCACCAGGACGCCGCGTTCTACCGCGATGCCACGGTGGGCGCGGGGCTGCTCGCGTCCTACCACCAGCTCCAGGGAAAAGAACTTTCGTACAACAACATCATGGATGCCGATGCGGCATGGGAATGCGTGCGCGGCTTCGCCGCGCCGGCCTGCGTGATCGTCAAACACGCCAACCCCTGCGGCATCGCCGCCAGCGCGACGGTGCTGGACGCCTACCGGCGCGCCCATGCCACCGATCCCACGTCGGCCTTCGGCGGCATCATCGCCTTCAACCACGCAGTCGACGGCGCCACCGCACGCGCAATCTGCGAACGATTCACGGAGGTCGTGATCGCGCCGGCATTCGACGCGTTCGCGCTCGACGCCTTCCGCGCCAAGGCGAACATACGGCTCCTGGAACTGCCGCAGGGCGACGCGCACAACGATCTCGAGTTCAAGCGCGTCGGCGGCGGCCTGCTCGCGCAAACGCCCGACATCGCGGCGATCGGGCAGGCCGACTGCAAGGTGGTCACGCGCAAGGCGCCGTCGGCCGACGAGATGGACGACCTGCTCTTCGCCTGGAAGGTGGTGCGATACGTCAAGTCGAACGCCATCGTGTACGCAAAGGGCGGCGCGACGCTGGGCATCGGTGCGGGCCAGATGAGCCGGGTCGACTCCACCCGCATCGCTGCGCTCAAGGCCAGGGACGCCGGCCTCTCGCTCGCAGGATCCTGCGTGGCGTCGGACGCGTTCTTCCCGTTCCGGGACAGCCTCGACGCGCTCGTCGATGCCGGCGCAACCTGCGTGATCCAGCCGGGCGGCAGCGTGCGCGATCCCGAGGTGATTGCTGCGGCGGACGAGCGCGGCATTGCGATGGTGTTCACCGGAATGCGGCATTTCCGCCATTGACGTGACCAAGCCCGCGCAGCGCATCCTGGGCATCGACCCGGGACTCAACCGGACCGGCTACGGCATCATCGAAAGCTGCGGTGCGACGCTGCGCCACCTCGATTCGGGGGTGTTACGGATCGCCGCCGGAGAGTTGCCGCAACGTCTGCAAGCGATCCTGCGCGAACTCGGCGCAGTGATCGAGCGAAATGCGCCCGACGAAGCGGCGATCGAAAAGGTGTTCGTGAACGTCAATCCGCAATCGACCTTGCTACTGGGTCAGGCGCGTGGCGCCGCGATCTGTGCCGCAGTGGGGCAGGATGTTCCGGTGCACGAATACACGGCGCTGCAAATCAAACAGGCGACGGTCGGGTACGGCCACGCCGACAAGACACAGATGCAGAAAATGGTGCAACGCCTGCTCGGGCTCGACCGCCCTCCGGTCACCGACGCCGCCGACGCACTGGCATGCGCCATCTGCCATGCCCACGCATCGGCCCGACTGCGCGGGACCGCCGGTGCGCAACTGGCCGCGTTGGGAGCCACGAGGGCACGCCGGCCGAGTTCGCGCCGCCACACTGCGGCAGCCTGGCGAAGCCATACCGTGGGGACGGAGCAATGATCGGACGCCTGAGCGGGATTCTGCTCGAAAAACATCCGCCGTCGCTGTTGCTCGATGTCGGTGGCGTCGGGTATGAACTCGATGCGCCGATGAGCACCGTCTACAACCTCCCCGCCCTCGGCGAACGCGTCACCCTGCTCACGCATCTGCTGGTGCGCGAAGACGCACACCAGCTCTACGGATTCGCCACGGCGGCGGAGCGCCACGCGTTCCGGGCCCTGATCCGCATCTCCGGCGTGGGGGCGCGCACCGCGCTCGCACTGCTCTCGGGCCTGAGCGTCGACGAACTCGCACAGGCGGTGGCGCTGCAGCAGGGCGGCGCGCTCACCCGCGTACCGGGAATCGGCGCCAAGACCGCGGAGCGCCTGCTGCTCGAACTCAAAGGC
>JAJYBQ010000117.1 GCA_021778935.1 Pseudomonadota bacterium
GGCCGCAGGCGCAGATCGATCTCGAAGAGATTGCCGCTCGAGGTGACGGTGGTCAGCCAGGACAGGAAGCGCCGAACGAGCTGGGCACAGCGCGCGGAGTCCGGCTCGCCCGGCCCCGCGGCATCGTCGACCACGAAGATCAGGTCGAGATCGGAGGCGTAGCCCAGTTCGCGCCCGCCCAGCTTGCCATATGCGACGACGCAAAGGCGCGGCAAAGGCGGCACCGGCTCGGTCGGCGGCATCATGCTGCGCCACGCGGCATCGAGTGCGATCTGCAGCACTCGATCGGCCGCCGCCGACAGGTGGTCCGCGAGCCGCTCCACCGTCAGATGCCCGGCAAGGTCCGCCAGCAGCAGGCGAAACACCGCGGCGTGGTGCGCATCGCGCAGCAGGTTCATCTGCGCTTCGACGTCCGCGCCCGGACCGCGCAGCGAAGCGTCGAGGTCCCGCGCCCACGCCGCCCAGTACGAGGGCACGTCGCCGTCGGCCGGAAACTCCTCGGCGCGCGGATCGATCAATTCGTCGAGCAGGATCGGATGGCGCAACAGGTATTCGGCCGCCCAGCCGCCGGCGGCCAGCACGCGCAACACCCGGGCATGCGCCCGCGGGTACTCCGCCAGCAGCGCGAAATACGTCGCGCGGCGCCCGATCACTTCCATCAGACGAACCCAACGGGCCGCGATCGCTTCGATGCCGCCCTCGGGTTCGGTTCCGGAGCCGCGATCCGATCGGGTTTCGTGCTGGATCATGCCGATTTCCGCTGCCGCGGCCACAGCCAGGGCAGCCACCCGGGCACGCAGGGCCTCCGGCAACGCAGCCACCCGGGCCGAGGCAAGAAACCGCCGCATCGGTTCCGGCAGATCGTCCGCCTCGTCGACGCCGCCCGACGCCGTCCGGACCGCGTCGGTCTCGGCTTCGGCGGGGGGAAACATCGCGTCGAACGCGCGTTCGACGCGCTCGCGTACCGCGTGATAGCGCGCCAGCAAATCCGCCACCGACGGCGCCCCGAAGAGCTGCGCCACGGCTTCGCGCTCGGCCGGATCGGCCGGAATGCGGTGGGTCTGCGCATCGTCGCGATACTGCACCGCGTGCTCGAGACGGCGCAGGAAACGGTAGGCGTCGGACAATGCCTCGGCGTCCTCGCGCGGCAACCGCCCGGTTGCGGCGAGCGTCGCCAGCATCGGCAGCGTGCCGCGTTCCCGCAGCCGGACATCGCGCCCGCCGCGCATGATCCCCCATGCCTGGGCGATGAATTCGATTTCCCGGATACCACCGCGCCCAAGCTTGACATCGTATTCGCCGCGGCTCGCTGCATCGGTTCCGCCGCGCTTCCGGCGGGCCTGGGCGCGGATGCGGCCGTGCAGGTCGCGGATCGCGCCGATGGCGCCGAAATCGAAATAGCGGCGATAGACGAACGGCGTGACCACGGCATCCAGTGCCGCCAGCTGGCCCTGGAAATCCGCCTCCGCGGCGAGCACCGGCGCGGACAGGATCCGCGCCTTCGACCAGGCGAACCTCTCCCACTCGCGGCCGTCGCGCTGGAAATATTCCTCGAGCATCGCCAGGGACACGGTGAGCGGCCCGGAATCGCCATGCGGACGCAGGCGCATGTCGGTGCGGAACACGAACCCGTCTTCGTCGGCATCGGCCAGGACGGCGAGGAGCCGGCGCCCCGCACGATCGAAGAACTCCTGCGCCGACGCGCTCTCCTCGCCGTAGACGAACACCAGATCAAGGTCCGAGGAAACGTTGAGTTCCCAGGCGCCCGCCTTGCCCATGCCGACGACGAGCAGATCCTGCAGCCGGCCCTGTGCGGTCCGCGGCGCCGGGTGGCGCCGGCCGAGATCGGGCAGGATCGCGGCCAGCGCCGTCCGCACGGCGAATTCCGCGAATGCCGTCATGGTCCGCATGACTTCGTCGAGCGGCGCGACCCCGGCCACGTCGCGGACGAGCAGTCCGCACAACATGCGCCGGCGCAGGCGACGCAGGGCGAGCGCGGCCGCCGCCACGGGATCGCCGTCCGGCATCGCCGTCTCGCGCCACCCGCGCACCATCCGCTCTGGCGTCCAGGGTTCCTGCGCCGCATCCCGCAGCCAGTCGGTTTCCGCCGCGGCCGGGCGGGCGCCATCGGGTTGCGCAGCCGACGCAAAGCCCTCCCGCAGCAAGCTGCGCCGCAGGAATCGGCTGGCGCCGTAGGCCCGAACGACGCCGTCATGGATCGGTAGCAATGAGCGGTTCATGGCAGCTATGTTAGGTTAGTGTTGAACGCACCCAGAAACGATGATGTCCACCGCCACACCACCACCGCCGCCCCCCCCCCGCGCGCCGAGCGAACCCGAGTCCCTGGCACGCGCCGCAAGCGAAGCCGTGCATTCGGCCGCCCACTCCGCGGAGGAGTTTGCCGAGCAAGCATCGATCGACGCCAAACGATCGATCTTCCGGCACTGGGGCTGGCGCGGCCTGCGGGTTACGCAACGGGTGCTGCGCGCGGTCGGCACCGCGCTGCTTGCCGGATGGTTCGCGTTCGGCGCGGTGGTGCTGACCACCCGGTACGTCCTGCTGCCGCATATCGGCGATTGGCGCGGCGACATCGCGAAGGCCGCCGCGGCCACCCTGCACGTACCGGTGACGATCGGCCGGATCGACGCCTCCTGGGAGGGACTGTACCCCCGCCTGATTCTGCGGGACGTGCGCATCCAGGGGCCGGATGGGCAGACCGCGCTGTCGCTGCCGAAGGTCGATGCCGTCGTCTCCTGGATGAGCCTGCTCGCCTTGCAGCCGCGGATGCATGCGCTTACCGTCTTCGCGCCGGAAGCGGCGGTGGAACGGCTTGCCGATCACCGCTGGCGCATCGGCGGCATCCCGATCGACCCGCAGCAAACGCACTCCCAGAGCGACGGGCTGGCGTGGCTGCTGGCCCAGCGACGCATCCGTGTGGTCGACGCCCGCGTGCGCTACACCGATGCGGGTGCGCCGCCGTTGCAGTTCACGGACGTGAACCTCCTGCTGGAACGCAGCCTGTTTTTCCACCGCTTCGCCCTACAGGTGCGGCCGCCGGCCCATCTGGCCGGGGTTCTCGACGTGCGGGGACAGGTCCACCCGCCTTTCCTGACGCGCAACGCCCCGCTGCAGGACTGGGAAGGCCGCGCGTACGCCCAGTTCGATTTCGCCGATCTCGCGGGCTGGGGCCGGCTGCTGCGGGTGATTCCGCCATCGGTCCGCCTCGATCACGCCCAGGGTGCGCTACGCGTGTGGTTCGACTTCGCCGGCACGGGCGCGCAACGAATCCACGCCGACTTCGCCCTGGCAGGCGTGGATGCGCAACTGCGGCCGGACCTGCAGCCGCTGCGCCTGGACCGGGTCACGGGCACGCTGACGGCAAGCCGGCGGCAGGCGCGCGACGCCGATGTCCGGGAGATCCGGGTCTCGGGCCTGCATCTCACCGGAGAAAGCGTGACGCTGCCGCCGACCGACCTCGTCTATGTCGACCGGCAATTTGATCGCCCCCGGGACGACGGGGTGCAGCAGCAGGTCCAACTCCGGGCAAACCGCTTGGCGCTGGGGGACCTGAGTCGCCTTGCCGCGCTCATCCCCTTGCCGCAGAGCTGGCAAACCGCGGTCCATCACGCGGCGGTGCGGGGCGCGCTCGAAAACCTGGAAGCCGATTGGGATGAACCGGTGACCGCGACCAGCGCGTTCCAGGTCCGCACCCATTTCTCGCAACTGGGGCTGAGCCTGGGGGGAGCGGTGGCTGATGTGGTCGGCCCTCACCGCCGGTATGCGTTCGACAACCTCTCCGGGGACATCGACGCCGGTCGCGAGACCGGTTCGACGGAGCACGGCACCCTGCGGATCGACTCCGCCCGCGTCGCGCTGCACGCCGACAACGTGCTCGTGGCGCCGCGCGTCACCTTCGATCGCCTGGCTGCGACCCTGCGCTGGCGGAATACGCCGAATGCGCCGCAGGGCCAGGGGCTGCAAATCGACCTCGACTCCTTGATCGCAGAAAACGGCGACCTCGCGTTCGATGCATCCGGGCGCTACCATGCCCAGGATCCGCGGTCGCCGCTCGATCTGCAAGGTCGGATCGGCCGCGCCCGCGTGGCCGGCGTCGCGCAATATCTGCCGATCATGCTGCCCGGTCCGACCCGCCGCTGGCTGACCGGCGCGCTACGCGACGGTCAGGTCACCGGCGGGCGCTTTCACCTGCAAGGCGACCCGCGGAAGTTTCCGTTCTCCGATCCGGGGACCGGCGACTTCCAGGCATCCCTCCATGTCGCCGGCGGCCGGATCGACATCGACCCCGTGTTCCCGGGGGCGCCCGCCCGTGTGCACTGGCCGGCGATCTCGGACATCGACGCCGAGGTGCGCTTCGACCGCAACCGCCTCACGGTACGGGCAGCCCACGCCCAGGCGTCCGGATACCCCCTTGTCCATGTCACGGCGCGCGCCTTCCCGATGGAGCGTCCTGGAGCGCACCTGTTGGTCGAGGGGCAGGGCGCCGGGGATCTGCGCGATCTGCTGCGCTATGTCGGCGCAAGCCCGGTCGATGTCAGCACGGGCGGGTGGCTCGCGACGAGCCGCGGCGCGGGGCCGACGCGCCTGGACATGCGCCTCGACATCCCGCTCGCCGATCCGGCGAACACCCAGGTCGCCGGCGGCGTCGACTTCCAGGGCGACACCTTCACCCTGGTGCCCGACCTGGCGCCGTTTACCGCGCTCGCCGGACACCTGGCCTTCACCGCGCGCAGCTCCCGTCTGACCGACATGCACGCCGGCTTCCTTGGCGGCACCGCAACCATCGCGGGGGATACCCTGCCCGACGGCACCCTGGTCGTCCACGGCGCCGGCACGGCAACGCCCCGGGGGGCGCGTCGCCAGGTGCCCACCGCGTTCCTGCGCCGCATCGTCGACCACACGGAAGGCAAGATCCGGTACACCGCCACGGTGACGGTGCGGCACGCGCGGCTGGGATATCGGATCGACTCCGACCTCGTGGGTCTCAAGACCGACCTGCCCGCACCGCTGCACAAGGATGCCGCGGCCCCCCTGCCGCTGCACATTGAACGGACCCCTGCGGCGTCGGCGCCGAGCGCCCCCCGGCAGGCTTTCCTGCGGGTCCGTCTCGGCGCCATCGTGGACGCGGAGTTCCATCAGATCCGCGTCCGGTCCACCGATGCCGCACCCGGGGCCGACATGGGACTGCGGATCGACCGCGGCGCCATCGGCATCGGCACCCCTGCCGTATTGCCGCGCACCGGCGTGGCGCTGCGGATCGACCAGGATCGGTTCGACGTCGACCGCTGGCGTGCGCTCCTCGCACCGCCGCGTTCCGCGGCCGGCACGAAAGCCGGGGCCGCCGCCGCGTTCTCGGCGCAGGACCTCGCATGGCTCGACACCATCCACCTGCGGGCGAGACATCTGCGCTTCGCGGGACGGTCGCTCGCCGATGTGACGCTCGACGCCCGCCGTGACGACGGCGTGGGCTGGGCTGCGGACGTCGTCAGCGATCAGGCGGCGGGATCCCTGCACTGGCTGGGCAGCGAACACGGATCGACGGAAGGCCGCCTGACCGCCCGTCTGACCCGGCTCGCCATTCCGGCGGGCCAGCAGGAACAGGTTTCGAATCTGCTCGACACCGCGCCGCGGGACTTCCCGGCACTCGACATCATTGCCGACCGGTTCCAACTGGGTGCCCACCGGCTGGGCCGCCTGGAACTGACGGCAAAGAACATCGGCACCGGCAACCGCAACGACTGGATCCTGGAACGCTTCGTCCTGATCAACCACGACGGCCGGATCACCGCCAACGGGCAGTGGCAACGGATTGCTGCGCCCCCTCCGGCGGCGGGCGGCATGCCGCGCGGGCGCCGGAAGATGGACGTCGACCTCGTGATCTTCTACACCGATGCCGGGCGGATGCTCGGCCGCTTCGGGTTCCCGGGGCTGGTGCGCGGGGGCAAGGGCACGCTCAAAGGACATCTCTCCTGGGTTGGATCGCCGTTTGCCATCGACTACCCGACGCTGACCGGAACCCTGCACGATGAAACCGGTCACGGGCAATTCCTCCATGCCGACATGGGGGCGGCCCGGCTGCTCGGCGTGCTGTCGCTGCAGTCGCTCGGCCACCGGCTCACCGGCGATTTCCGCGACCTGTTCGCGGAAGGATTCGCCTTCGATTCCCTCACGGGCACCGCGGCGATCGCCAACGGCACGCTTACCACCGACGATTTCATCATGAAGGGATTGAACGCCGTCGTGCGCGTGCGCGGCAGCGCCGATTTGCGTGCCGAAACACAAGACCTCACCGTCGTGGTGATCCCGGAGATCAACGCCGGCACCGCGTCGCTGGCATACGCCCTGATCAATCCCGCCGTGGGCCTGGGCGCGTTCCTTGCGAACTATCTGTTCCGCAAGCCGCTCTCGGAGGCGTTCACGAGCGCGTATCAGGTCACGGGTCCCTGGTCCCATCCCAAGGTGCAACAGATCCGCCAATGACATCCGCCCCATCGAACCGCGTGCAAGCACCGCGCCTGCGGGTCGCGGCCATCCAGATGACATCCACGCCACGCCGGGAAGACAACCTGCGCGCGGCGGCCGAACAGATCGCCGAGGCGGCGCGACACGGCGCGCGGCTGGTGGCCTTGCCCGAATACTTCTGTCTGATGGGGCTGCGCGACACCGACAAGCTCGCGCTACGGGAAGCCGACGGACACGGGCCGATCCAGAATTTCCTGGCCGAGCAGGCGCGGCGGCACGGCATCTGGCTGATCGGCGGTTCGATCCCCCTGGCGGCGCCGGAGCCGGACCGGGTGTTCAACAGCCTGCCGGTCTACGATCCGCAGGGGCGGCGGGTCGCCCGCTACGACAAGATCCACCTCTTCTCGTTCCGTCGCGGCGCCGAGTCGTACGACGAGGCGCGCAGCATCGCGCCGGGTCGGACGCCGGTCGCCTTCGAGTGCGCGGCCGATGGCATTTCGCTGCGCATCGCCTGCGCGGTGTGCTACGACCTGCGCTTCCCCGAACTCTTTCGCGGCCTGGGAACGGTCGACGCTCTCGGGATCCCTTCGGCCTTCACCGCGACGACGGGACGGGCACACTGGGAACTGCTATTGCGCGCACGCGCGGTGGAAAACCTGTGCTACGTCCTCGCGCCGGCACAGGGCGGACGCCACGAGAACGGCCGCACGACCTTCGGCCATTCGATGCTGGTCGATCCATGGGGCGATGTCCTCGCCGTCCGGGAAGACGGGCCGGGAGTCGTCCTGGGCGAAATCGACCCTGCCCGCATCCAGGATGTTCGGGAAAGCCTGCCCGCGCTCGACCACCGCGTCCTGGTGTAAATTCAAGACCCTCACCCCCGCCCTCTCCCGCAAGCGGGAGAGGGGGCTTGCCCGCCCTGCTCCTGCGAGCAGTTTCCCCTCTCCTCCTCCGGGGAGAGGGCAGGATGAGGGGGAAACCGAGAACGCCATGAAACTGATCGAACCTGCCGTAGAACGCCTCGCCATCGCCCGCAGCCTGCTCCTCGATCCCTACGGGCTGGACGAAACGCATCTGCAACGCACGCTCGCCACCATCTTCGAACACCGCGCGGATTACGCCGACCTGTATTTCCAGTACACGCGCTCGGAGTCCTACGCGCTGGAAGAGGGCATCGTCAAATCCGGCAGCTTCGGCATCGACCAGGGCGTGGGCGTGCGCGCGGTATCGGGCGAGCGCACGGCGTTTTCCTACTCCGACGACATCTCGCTCGACGCGTTGCTCGGCGCCGCGACGACCGTGCGCTCCA